>NZ_CACTIU010000039.1:0-11923 GCF_902713635.1 Wolbachia endosymbiont of Cardiocondyla obscurior
TGGTATGGCTAAATTTGAGATAGCTTCATAAATTTATTGTGCGTTACCTACTATCCGAAGAGCGATGCAACAAAGCCATCCCAGTGTCAAGCACTGGGATGACACCCTCCTTGGCAAACAATGTTCGTACAGCTATGTGCGTGACGCTGGCGCTGGAATCTAGAAAAAAATAGATCCAAGTAGTCAAGCTACTTGGATGATACTGACTGCTAATTTTTTATGCAAGAGGTCCAATCATTCACCGTTCTTGCAAGTGATAGCACTCTCACTTCTTTTGCACCGGAGTTTAAAATTTCCTGAGAGCAAGATCTTACAGTTGCTCCGGTTGTTACCACATCATCAACTAATATCACGATTTTATTTTCGATAATTTTCTTGTTGCTTGTTTTAAAAGCCTTCTTTAAATTTTTTTCACGCTGTTTAAGTGAAAGACCAGCTTGAGGCGCAGTATGGCGAAGGCGTTTTATTGCAAATGGCGTATAGGATAAATTGGACAACTTACTCAATTCTTTTGCAAGCAGTGCTGCTTGATTATATTTACGTTTAAACAAGCGCATTTTATGTAACGGTATAGGAATTATGATCTCTGCGTTCTGAAATGTATCCTGATTAGCTTGGTGTATCCACTTTGCATAGATTTTTACGTAATTCAAATTATCAAAAAATTTGAAATTTATAATCATGTTTCTACTATGTTGATCATAAGCAAAAACTGATCTTAATACTTTAAACGGTGGAGGATTGATGATGCACTTACCACACGTATAAATATTGTCTGAGATTACTACGCCACAAACATTGCAGTAATGCTTAGTTAGAAAATTGATTTTTTTGTTGCATTCACTACACAGATTAAGATTTTCATCAATGATACATTCGCAACTTACGCATACGCTTGGAAATATGAGATTTGTAGCTTTTTTTAGTAAGAGAAGGTTCACAACTCATTAAATATATTATAAAATAATTTATATAGTATAGCTAAAGTAACTTAAGCTTACACTCTTTCACTTTTTATTCCATTTCAATATAGTTCATGCTGCTGAAAAGCAGAACTTATAACTCAGTTTGTGGTATACCATTGACTGAAGTAGTCTTTGAATTATCCTTAGATAAAAATTGATGTTTTTCTGGCTTCTGTACTTCACTCAACTTACTTTGCACTTTGTCACAAGCCCACACAAGTGGCGTTATGATTGACGCGGCAGCCCAAATGATAGCAGCGCAAGCATAACTTACAATCTTGTTAAATACTCTAGCTACTGCATTAGCACAATCTTGCCCCATTTCTAAAAATATGTTTGAATAATTAACGAATGATTTTGTATCCGTTTTAAAACAATAGTCCCCTGTTATTTTTGACAATAACTTGACTGGAAAGTATGACAAACATGCCACTATCAAAAATAAAGGTTGCAATATTATGTTGGCTGCTAAAACAGCACCCAGTGTACACAATGAATACACTCCCTCTGCTCTGTGGCCCACGTATTCACATTTATCATTATCTTGATAATACTTGTTATAATTGTCTTTACTCTCAACTCCACAAATTACATCTTTCACAGGTCCTAGCACATTATCAACGTAACGTACAGATTTATAGAAACTATTTTCTGGAACTAGTGTGTTATCTTCTGCTTTCTTAGCAGGTACAACTCCATATTCAACGTACCTTCTAAAGTATCGATATACTGACATTCTTATCTCCAAATCATAAATATGCAACCTAGCCTAATATAATTAAGAAATAGTTTATAATAAATACGTTTTAAGATACCTGCCTGTAACACTTTCTGGAATTTTTACCACTTCTTCTGGAGTTCCAGTAGCAATCACTTCTCCGCCTTTTATTCCGCCCTCTGGTCCGATGTCTATTATATAATCTGCAGTTTTTATAACGTGCAAATTGTGCTCGATAACTATAACAGTGTTTCCCAGATCGACTAATCTATGGAGTATTTTTAGTAAGTTATTTATATCTTCAAAGTGTAATCCAGTTGTTGGCTCATCAAGAATATACAATGTTCTTCCGGTAAATCGTTTTGATAGCTCCTTGGACAGCTTTATTCGTTGTGCTTCACCCCCAGACAACGTTGTTGACGACTGTCCGAGTTTTATATAGCCAAGCCCCACTTCCTGCAAAGAAATCAACTTTTCTTTTACCATTGGAAGGTTTTCAAAAAAATCACAAGCTTGATCTATCGTCATATCAAGGACATCAGAGATTGATTTTTCTTTATAAGTAACTTCCAATGTTTCCCGATTATACCTTCGCCCTTTACATTGCTCACACTTCACATAAACGTCCGGTAGAAAATGCATCTCTATCTTTAAGTGCCCATCACCTTTACAAGCCTCACACCTTCCCCCTCTGGTATTAAATGAAAACCGGCCTATATTATATCCCCTTGCTTTTGACTCCGAAAGACCTGCAAACCAATTTCTTATATGAGTGAACATACCAACATATGTTGCTGGATTTGACGCAGGAGTTCTACCAATTGGCGACTGATCAACTTCTATAACTTTATCTATATATTCAAGGCCTTCTATTCTATCACACTGACCATACCTTGCAGACGAATGATGTATCTTATGTGCTGAATATTTATATAACGTTTCTATGACTAAACTTGATTTTCCCCCTCCTGATATTCCAGTAACACAAATAAGATTCCCTATAGGAAATTTAACGTTCACATTTTTTAAGTTATTTTCACATGCATTTATTACTTTTATGAACTGAGTTGCTTGCTTTCTTCTCCTTGGAATTAAAATTTTTTTCTCTCCACTCAAATATTGCCCTGTTATGCTCCCCGAATTTCTTTGCACCTGGTCTGGTGTTCCTTCTGCAACAACTTTTCCACCATTTACGCCAGCTCCAGGACCAATATCAATCGCATAATCAGCAGCCATTATTGTATCTTCATCATGCTCAACAACGATTACAGTGTTACCCATGTCTCTTAAGTTTTTTAGTGTGGCAATTAACCGATCATTATCACATTGATGAAGGCCTATCGAGGGTTCATCAAGCACGTACAGCACTCCTGTTAAACCAGAGCCAATTTGTGAAGCAAGTCTGATCCTCTGACTCTCACCGCCAGAGAGAGTGCTAGATTCTCGATCAAGCGTTAGGTAATTCAACCCTACATTCTTTAAAAATGCTAGCCTCTTGATTATTTCATTTAATATTTTACTTGAGATTTGCTTCTGTTGTTCTGTGAGCTTGTCTGGCAAATTTTCAAACCATTTAAGGGATTCATCGATGCTGAGCCCTGATATTTCACCTATATGTTTGCTATCAATTTTTACTGTAAGCGCTTCTTTTCTCAATCTATAGCCAGTGCATTCTCTGCAGTGAGTAACAGAGCAATATCGCTCAACAAGCGTTTCATCATAATCCATCTGGTTTTCTAAGATACTGACCAAACCTTGAAATTTACCGAAGCCAAAGAGTATCATATCTTTTACTTCTTGATCTATGTTCTTCCACGGAACATCAAGGCTAAATTTACAATTTTCAGCCAGTGATAGAATTGCACTTTTTAAAAATCCATAACCTGTGTGCACTTGACGGAACATTGATCCCACTGGCTTTAAAGCGCCTTCAGATATTGAAAGAGTTTCATCTGGCACTATCAGCTTCACATCAATAGCCAGCTTTTTACCAAGCCCATTACACGAACCACATGCACCGTAAGGGCTGTTAAAAGAAAATAATCTTGGTTCTATTTCCTCAAGAGTGAAACCAGACTCGGGGCATGCAAAATTCTCTGAAAAAGTCAGAATTTGACCATTTTTATACTCGGAATTATGGTTGTCAGGTAGGTTTACTATTTCTACATACATTAGACCATTACCAAGTTTTAGTGCGGATTCTATACTACTTGGCAGTCGATTTCCTATATCGCCCAATATTGATATTCTATCTGCAACCACAAAAATGTCGTGTTTCTTGTTCTTATCGAGTTTAGGCAAGTCATCTACATTGTACACTTCACCATCTATTTTGAACCTTACGTAACCTTGTCTTTTAATTTCCAATATCTCTTTAAGATGTTCTCCCTTTCTACCACGCACAACAGGGGCAAGTATATATATCTTAGTTTCTAAAGGTAACGCAATTATAGTATCTACAATTTGAGACACCGTTTGTTTTGTTATTGGTAATCCAGTTGCAGGTGAATAAGGAACTCCTATTCGTGCATATACTAAGCGCAAGTAATCGTAAATTTCGGTAACAGTTCCAACTGTTGACCTTGGATTTTTTGAGATCGATTTCTGGTTGATAGATATTGCAGGAGAGAGACCTGTAATCGACTCAACATCTGGTTTATCCTGAATGTTGAGAAATTGACGCGCGTAAGCTGACAGGCTTTCAACGTACCGGCGTTGGCCTTCTGCATAAATCGTATCAAATGCAAGGCTAGACTTGCCAGAACCACTTAGCCCAGTTATAACAACTAGCTTATTTTTCGGTATATTGACGTCTACACCTTGCAGATTATGTTCCCTTGCGCCCTTAACTCTGATAAAATCGTCCATATTATACCATATAGCGTATTAACCATTATAGCCTCAAAATACGTGAATTTATAGTGATATATTGATTTTCTATTGATTTTTTCAACTGTTACGGAAAATTAAGCAGCGTTTGATAAATCGTCATTCCGCTACTTGTTAGCGGCTGAGATACCGCGACGGTATGACGGTTAAGTAGGCCAGTGCCCCTATGATGTCATCCCAGTGTCAAGCACATAGCTGTACGAACGTTGTAGTTTAGGAGCAATTCCCACCAGTGGGCCAGTGCCCAGACACTGGTTCTATGCAACTTAATTAAAAACGTTTGTTTTAGCGTAAGACAACTACCTTTAGCTCATCAGCTCAGTTATAAGCAAAATTTCTGGATTCCAGACTGGAATGACACCATTTGCTGTGCAATTTACCTTCAAAAATGAATGTTCGTACAGCTATGTGTCAAGCACTGGGATGACACCATTCTTTTTTCTGGATTCCAGTGTCTGGGCACTGGAATGACACCCCCCTGATAGGCTCAAATCATAGTGTTTGTACAGTTGTGGGTTTAGGCTACCTATAAATTCTAAACTTTTGTTACGTATTAGGACCACCAAATACACCCCCAGGACCCAAAGTCAGTTTAGCTATATCAGAAAACAGGTTATGTGGAAATCTTAAAATACTTCTTGTTCGCCAAGCAAAATAAATACATTCCTACAAACAAGCAGATGCTCAATACTGACACATAAGAAAACTTAAAAATTAAATCTCTAATGTATATTGATAAGCATTTACCTGCAGAAAATTTGTATAGTAATCCAACACATACAACGGCACTATCAACCACTGATGCTATAATTAAAGTAATGAAATTTGTCATATGAAAATTCAACTTGGACTTCAATTTTTCAAAAATAATTATGCTTGAGAGAAGAGATACTAAAATTGCAGTATATGAAATCAATATCATCAAATTAAAACTTTGCCATTTAAAAACACAACATAGCGCTGTACACACTATTAAGTTGTACGTAGCTTTGCTTCTGCCATAAAATTCAACCATTGAATTTACAACTAAAGCAGCTCCCACAAATAAGGCAGCACATATCATCAATTTATTTGAAGTGTTGAGTAAAGAAAGACTGATAAACAGGAGTATCGATAAAATAGACATAATTACCTACCCAAAATTAATAACATACATTCATTCTAAATAAACATTACATATAGTAAAAGAGTTATTTAGCATAATAAGAAAAATATTTTATATTAGCATGCCACATCTTTCAGATCTACTTTTAAAACATCCTTTATGTTTAGCACCTTTTTCTCTGTTACTTTGCCAATACATGAATAAACTGCACCTTCAAACAATTCTTCAAACCTCTTCTGATTTTGTGGTGCAATAGTAACCAAAATTCTACTTTGCGATTCAGAAAACATTATTATCTTGTTTATTATGTCTGTATTTTGTATTTTTCCTATTGGCACTAGTGAAAGATCGATTTCAGCACCAAGGTCTCCTGCAATTAGCGATTTTGCCAGAGCAATAACTAATCCGCCTAAGTTTGGTGCAATTGCAGAGGCAATTATGCCATCTTTTATTGCCTGGTTGTAACGCTCATACAACTTCCTAGCGCTCTTTGCATCAACTTTTGGTACGTTGTTATTACCTATTCCACTATATAACTGATATTCAGATCTACCAAGTTCATCAAGTGTTTCTCCAAGCACATATATCAAGTCCCCTGGCATTTTTACATCAAGCGATACCGCATTTTCAATATTTTCTATAATTCCAATTGCTGAGATGAGTAATGAAGGTGGTGCAGAGATTATCACTTTCTCGCCATTTTCATCATATCCCTTGAAGTCATTGAACATACTGTCTTTTCCGGATATGAATGGTGTTTTAAATGCAGTTGCGAAGTCGTAACAAGCCTCTGCAGCTTTCTTTAGTTGCCACAACCTTTCTGGATTATAAGCATCACACCAGCAAAAATTGTCGAGCAACGCTAGATGATTTATATTTCCTCCTGCGGCTACATAGTTGCGTATCGCGGTGTCAATTGCACATGCTGCCATGTGGTAGGTGTCAATTTCTCCATAACTTGAGCCAAATCCTTGCGATTTTACAACACCTTTATTTGAAGAAAGAACAGGCCTTGAGACAATAGCTTCGCTGCACATTCTTCCCTTGCCTTGCAGTGGTTTTAACACTGACGATCCTTGAACCTCATGATCATATTGCACCACTATGAACTCTTTACTGCAAATGTTTGGTCTGCTTAACATTTCTTTTAATTCAATTTCTAAAGAAGGCGAACTTGTTGTCATTCCAGCGCGTGGCGCTGGAAGCCCCTTAGACCACGGCTTTGTCTGTAAATGCATTTTAGGATTACCATCATGCAGAAATTCAGTTCCGATATCCATTATTACTGTCCCTTTAGGACATTTAACAACGGCTTTACCACTCTCATTAAACTCTCCAATCACACAAACCTCCACATCATGTTTTTTCATGATTTGCTTAAACATAGGGAGATTTTCTTCTGGCACTGCTAAGGTCATTCTCTCTTGTGATTCTGATATCCATATTTCCCACGGAGCCATACCATCGTTTTTAAGGAGAACCTTGCTCAAATCAACTTCAAATCCGTCTTTTCCCATTTCACCAATAGACGACGACAGCCCACCTGCTCCATTGTCCGTTATTGCATTATAAAGACCAAGATCTCTTGCTTTTATGACGGCATTGGATAGTTTTTTTTGTGTTATAGGGTCACCAATTTGCACAATCGTTGAAGGGCTGTTTCCCGACAAAGCCTCTGAGGAAAACGTTGCGCCGTGAATTCCGTCCCTTCCAACTCTTCCACCAATAATTACGATTTTATCGCCATTTTTTGGTCCTTTAATGTGAGAAGGTGCGTTATTTATGTTGCGCGGAATAATTCCGACACTGCCAACAAAAACCAGCGGCTTGCCACAAAATCTATCGTCAAAATATACCGATCCAAGTTGTGTTGGAATACCAGAGCAATTACCAGCAACATTAACACCATGGATCACTTTTTTCATTATATATTTTGGCGGTAAGATCTCATCAGTGCGCTCTTTATCCCTATAAAATTTGCCTTTTGCTTCTTTGGCAAAGCAAAAGTAATAGGTATTCATTATAGGCTCCGCGCCTTTCCCGAAACCAACTATATCACGATTTACTCCAAGTACCCCAGTCATTGCTCCACCAAATGGATCAAGAGCTGAAGGGCTATTGTGGGTTTCAACTTTATCTACAATCAAGTAATCGTCATCAAAAATTATTCCTCCTGCGTTGTCAGAGAAAACTGACACACATATGTCAGAATTTATCTCACGCGTTGCACGCTTAATATAGTGAGCATATAGACCGTCTTTTATTTCATCAATAGGGGAGCAAAAAATATTGTGTTTACAATGTTCAGACCAAGTCTGTGCCAGAGACTCAAGTTCGATATCATATGGATTTCTGCCAAGTTTATTGAAGTAATCCTTTATATCCTTCATTGCTGCAAGGGAGAGACCTAAAGTGCCATTGCCATCGATTCCATCTCTACTAATTTTTTCAAGCTCTTGGTCACTTACATTGAGGTCAACAGACTTAGCCCCATTACTACTTGATGTCATCCCAGTGCTCTCTTCTGTCATCCCAGTGCTTGACACTGGGATCCATTCTTTTTTTTCCTGGTCACGCGCTGGAATGACACCGGAGTGGGTATCTCCAGCTCTCCCTTCTGTCATTCCTGTTTCCCCCTCTGTCATTCCAGTGCTTGACACTGGAATCCAGTTTTCATTATACAATTGCTTGAAGTTTTCTGGATCCCAGTGTCTGGGCACTGGGATGACACCTTTTAATTTACCGTAATGCCTCCAATAGCAATTGCCGTTTTCTTTATAAACAAGAATGCAATACTCAGTGATAGGATTAAATTCTTGTTTTATATCATCTTCAGTTGCTTGACTTAGAATCAATTTTGAACTTCTTGCTTTTATACAAACATTTTCATCAATGTAGTCCTTGTTTATTAAATATTCTCTAACAATTTGTTTCACTGTGTTGCCTACATTATCGGTCATGCCAGGTAAGAAGCTTATTTCCAAGCCCCACTTTGCTTGTGGTTCTATGAAATCATACGGAACTTCTTCAAGGTTTTCATTGTAGGAATAATAACGGCAGTCTTGTATGACTTTATTATAAAATAGCCCGCAAATTTCTTCATATAATTTGGATGGTAATCCTTTGCGTATGTAAATCGAGTAAACGTTGACTAACCATCTGCGGCCAATTTGCTCGCATTTATTTAAAACTTCTATTCTAATGTTTGCCATGTAATGTTATAAAAAATTTTAATATATAATAGCATACAAGCACGTTTATATTTTGAATAATTTCTATACAATAAAATATTGTATTAATTGTTACTGTTAGTGGGAAGAGTTTTTACCGTTAATGTGGATGAATCTCTTTTTGATGTGCTGGTTCAGCACATATTTTCTGAATATGAAAGAGAAAAAATTCCTGAAGTAAAAATCATACTTCCTTGCAAGAGGGATGTGATAGCGCTGCTGAGTGCATTCAAGAATCATAACGCTAAAAAATGCATAATTTTGCCAGAGATAGTTTCGCTAGAGAATATTGATGAGGAAGATTTAATATTAAATCTTGATAGGGTTAAAGTTATCAAGCCAACAAAAAGGACACTGCTACTCATTCAATTCATATTGGAGTGGAATAGAAAAAATAATGATAATTTTCCAATTGATTTAGCTTATAGCCTGCCATCACTGCTTGATAAAATTCAATCTACCCAAACAACGGATTGTTATCAATTTGATGAACATTCAAAAAAAATAGAGAATTTCATAAGCTTACTCACTGAGACTTGGAGTAAAACTTTAAAAGATTTAGAAGTAGTAGATATATTAAAACATAAGAGTGATTACATAAACAATATGATAATCTCTTTACAAAAAGACCAACATATAATCTTTGTTGGAATTGGAAAGGATAAGTCGTTAATTAAGGCTATATATGACCTGCCGTTTGGAGAAATAATTTTGCCTAACCTGAATTTGAAAATTAAAGAGAAAGACTGGAAATTGCTTGATAAAAAACACTATCAATATTGTCTGAAAGATCTGCTAGGTTATTTAAGTATAGGCAGAGAGGATGTAAGTTTTCTGCCAGAAGCGTGTTCTCCAGTGCCCAGACACTGGGATCCAGAAAACTTAACTTTAAATGAGCGCACCAGGTGGCTGTATAATGAAAACTGGATCCCAGTGTCAAGCACTGGGATGACAGAAGAAAGGGCTGGGATAACAGGAAGTCCTGAGGAATATCTAGATTACGTCTTTGATACAACTGCCGATCTAAGCAAAGTTAGTAGTGGACATGTTGGCAATATTGAAGTCATCACTTGTGATTCCAGAGAGGAAGAAGCACAAGTGACATCATTAATTATAGAAAATGAAGGTTATGAAAACATTTCTTTGGTCGTCTTTGATAAATTACTTGCAGCTCGTATAGCATGTTTATCAAGGCAACACAGTGCCATACCGGAAAATTACCCTTATATAACGCTTCTGCTTTATAGTATCGAAGTTTTGACCTCAAATTGGAGCAGTGTGTCATTACTTTCGCTCCTTAAACATAGGCTAGTGACTTTTGGTTACACTCAAGAAGAGTACACTCGGATTTTATCTGAATTTGAAATAGAGATATTACGCAACTTTAGTACAAATGGCCTGAGCGATATTATAAATGCTATCAATGCCCATAAAAAGCTAAAATACAAAGAAGATATATTACTTATTATCAGTAAGTTAGAGGTTATATTTAATCCTTTACTTCGTTCTATAAATTGCTCTATTTTTGATGTGGTAGCAACTCATTTGCAGTGTATTAATATATTATCTGGTATAAATTTTTCAGAGCTAAATAGTGAAATAGGTAATTTTACCTGTAATTTCTCAAATGCATGTGAGGGTGTAGGAATTAAATGCTCCTTAGAGTTATATAGCCAAATTCTGACCTTATTTTTAGAGAAAGAGTTTTTCTCTGTAGCAAGTGACTTGAATAAATTCAGCTTATATCACAACAAAGTTGTAATACTTGCTGGATTTAATGAAGCACCAAGCTTTCAAAATCCGCTTTTGAATGCATTTACGAGAGAAAAATTTAATCTTCCTTCCGTGCAAGAAGAGCAGGGGTATTTTTTTTATACTTTACACAATTTGTTTTGTGCAAGTAAGGTTTATATTACAAGATCGCTAAGCCATAGAAAACCAATTCTATTGCAGCGTTTGGAAATTCTACTCAAGGAGGGGAAGCAGCCGTATCGTGATTGGCTAAGGATATTAAATACGCCTGAATGTACTGTTCCATGTACTCAGCCTATGCCAAAACCTCAAACCGAAGTTAGAAAAGAAAAAATGCAGGTGATGTCTTGCAGTGCAATAGAAAAGCTAATTCGTAATCCTTATTCATTTTACGTTGAATATATACTGGGCCTTAAACAATTAAGAGACTTGAATTTTAAGCCATCGATATTGGAATTTGGCACTATGGTACACAACATTCTTGCAAGATATTTACGCAACAAAAAATCTCCAATGAGCATTGCACGAGAAGCATTCTCGACTAGTCAGTTTAATTTTTCAAATATGTGGTGGGTAAGACTACAAAAGATAATTCAATCTTTTGTCGAATTTGATGAAACTCGAAGCAATTATGTTGAGTTGGAAAAGAACTTTTCCTGTCCGATATTTCATATTCCAGCGCGTGACACTGGTTCTTGTGATCAGTATGAAACTGCTTGGATGACAAATAAGCCACAAGAAATTTCACTGATAGCAAGATGTGATAGAGTTGAGTATCTACCAAGTGGGCAAGTGGCAATTATAGACTATAAGCTTGGTACACCACCTTCCAATGAAGAAGTAATGTCGGGATTTTTTCCGCAATTAATTTTACAAGCCTTAGCGGTAGAACATATAACAAAAAGAGAAGTCTCAGAACTTGCTTATTGGAAACTTGATTATGATAAAATAAAAGTTATTTCTATACAAAATTATAGATACAAAATGCAAGAATTAAAAAATGATCTGCCTGGTTTTTTATCTAACTATTTAAGTAATTCCACACCCTTTATTGCCTCTCCATATTTTGATAAATTCCTGAGATTTAACAGCTATAAACAGCTAGAAAGGGTAGGAGAGTGGTTGTAAATGGTGTCATCCGAGTACCTGACACTGGTTTCCATCCAAAAGGGTGTCATCCCAGTGCTTGACACTGGGATGGCTTTGTTGCATCACACTTTATGAGATGGTGATTTATGGTAAATTCATGTAACTATCTCAAATT
>NZ_CACTIU010000040.1:0-11578 GCF_902713635.1 Wolbachia endosymbiont of Cardiocondyla obscurior
AAATTAAAAATAAGACGCCAACTACGTTGTTTTCTTGCTGTTTAATCTGCACAGATGAAGATAACTGAATACCTTCAATACCATGATAAGGGGGCTGGCGGAGTTTGTCAAGCAAGTTTTTCGTTTCTATATGTGCTACCTTAAGACTTCAACGTCTTAACGCACCTAACTCCATCTGCATATAAATTTGCATGGCTCTTTCCAGTATTAAGCAATGCAAATCCAATGTTGTCTACACTAGAGCGCAGTTCCCCTATTTCCTCATTGTTTTCATTTGTCACTTTAGTGCCAATATCTGGAAGTGCGTTATCCCCCTCAACAAGGTAAAGTTTTCTTCTGAATATTTCTTGTCTGCTCATTCGATTTACAACTTCCTGACCTATATAACACCCCTTATTAAAGCTTATACCGTTTACCTTATCGATTAAAAATTGCAGCGGAAACGATGAATTCTGCACCATATCTTTCGCTCCATCTGGAACGAGATTTTGAATTCTGACTTTTTCATACTGAGTAAAATCCCCAACCGGCTCTTTTATTTCATCTTTATGTATGATCCTCATTCCTAGCAGCTTGTGCCTTGGATCTTGAAAAATAACTTGTGACTTACTACTACACTCCGCCAACTTAGTATTAAACAAAACCCCAACCTTATATAGTGCACTAACGTCTTTAATCTTTACCCTCAAATAAGTTTTAAGTAAATCTAGTTTCTCGATTATTTGCTGCAAGTGTATGTTTTCGCACTCCAAGAAGGTGTATTTACCATATTCAATAAGAAAAAAATCATATAGATATTTCCCTTGAGGGCTAAGCAATAAAGAGTAAATGGCTTTTTGGCTATCCAACTTATTAATATCATTGGTTATAATACCCTGCAGAAAATCTCTAGTGTCAGGCCCATATAGCACTATCACACCACGACTTAAAAATGGTATATAACTCATGAAATCTCTATAAATAAATCTAAATTTTATTATATAACATTAGGCTCTTTTAGAAACTGCTTTTGGCGTGCATATTTTACAAGCTCCAGCCCTTGAAATCTAACTTACGAGTATATATATATAAACTTATAAGTTAATTTGTTGATGAGGAAAAACAAATGTCAAGTATAAGTTTAAATGTATTAGATGATAGCGTGCTGATCAAGCCTATTAGCGAAGAAAAGCAAGGTGGAATTGTGCTTCCATCAAGTGCTGAAAAGAAACCTACTAAAGGTGAAGTTATAGCAATTGGTGAAGGTTCACGCAATTCAAGTGGCGAACGCGTAACTTTAACTGTGAAAGCTGGTGATAAAGTGTTCTATCGCCAATGGGCTGGTACAGAAATAGAACATAATAATGAGAAGCTTATCGTGATGAAAGAGTCCGATATACTTGCTGTCATTAAGTAGCAGTCTTTATTTTACTAAACTAAAACAAAGCACGACATAGTGCATTGTAAGTAATTTTATTATAGTTTTCTAAATTTTTTATTAACAAGAGGTGATAAAAATGACTAATGTAGTAGTATCAGGTGAGCAGTTGCAAGAAGCCTTTCGTGAAGTCGCAGCAATGGTAGACTCAACGGTGGCAATAACTGCGGGACCTAGAGGAAAAACAGTAGGGATTAATAAGCCCTATGGAGCACCAGAAATTACAAAAGATGGTTATAAGGTGATGAAGGGTATCAAGCCTGAAAAACCATTAAACGCTGCGATAGCAAGCATCTTTGCACAAAGTTGTTCTCAATGTAACGACAAAGTTGGTGATGGTACAACAACGTGCTCAATACTAACTAGCAACATGATAATGGAAGCTTCAAAATCAATTGCTGCTGGAAACGATCGTGTTGGTATTAAAAACGGAATACAGAAGGCAAAAGATGTAATATTAAAGGAAATTGCGTCAATGTCTCGTACAATTTCTCTAGAGAAAATAGACGAAGTGGCACAAGTTGCAATAATCTCTGCAAATGGTGATAAGGATATAGGTAACAGTATCGCTGATTCCGTGAAAAAAGTTGGAAAAGAGGGTGTAATAACTGTTGAAGAGAGTAAAGGTTCAAAAGAGTTAGAAGTTGAGCTGACTACTGGCATGCAATTTGATCGCGGTTATCTCTCTCCGTATTTTATTACAAATAATGAAAAAATGATCGTGGAGCTTGATAATCCTTATCTATTAATTACAGAGAAAAAATTAAATATTATTCAACCTTTACTTCCTATTCTTGAAGCTATTGTTAAATCTGGTAAACCTTTGGTTATTATTGCAGAGGATATCGAAGGTGAAGCATTAAGCACTTTAGTTATCAATAAATTGCGTGGTGGTTTAAAAGTTGCTGCAGTAAAAGCTCCAGGTTTTGGTGACAGAAGAAAGGAGATGCTCGAAGACATAGCAACTTTAACTGGTGCTAAGTACGTCATAAAAGATGAACTTGGAATCAAGATGGAAGATCTCACGCTTGATGATCTTGGTACGGCTAAAAATGTTAAAATTACTAAAGATAATACCACAGTTGTCAGCGAAAATAGCGATTCTGACAGTGTGAAAGCTAGAATCGAGCAGATTAAATCTCAAATTGAAACTTCAACTTCTGATTATGATAAAGAAAAGCTAAGAGAACGTTTAGCGAAATTATCAGGTGGCGTTGCTGTGCTCAAAGTTGGTGGAGCAACTGAAGTGGAAGTTAAAGAACGTAGAGATAGAGTCGAAGATGCGCTGCATGCAACAAGAGCTGCGATTGAAGAAGGTATAGTTCCAGGTGGTGGGGTTGCGCTTCTTTATGCTTCATCTGTTCTCGACAAATTAAAAGGTGCAAGTGACGAGGAACAAATAGGCATAAACATTATCAAGAAAGTTCTCAGTGCTCCAATTAGAAGGTTAGTCAAAAATGCTGGTCTTGAATCTGCTGTTATAATTGACTATTTGATTAAGCAGAATGATAAAGAGCTTATATACAACGTTGAGGCTATGAATTATGCTAATGCGTTTACAGCTGGTGTGATTGATCCAGCAAAAGTGGTGCGTATTGCTTTTGAAACAGCGGTATCTGTTGCGAGTGTGCTGATAACTACTGAATCTATGATAGTTGATGTACCAAGCAAAGAAAATGCTTCATCTCCTATGGGTGCAGGAGAAATGAGTGGCATGGGTGGATTCTAAGTAGAATGAAACCGTGGAGCAATTGCTCCACGGTAGTTCCAAAAAATCTCACATTTTACTATTCGTTAAAGGTAATACGTTTGGTGCAGAAATGCACTACTGTTTGCATCCGTTTCACTCCTTTATATTGTGGTTGTCTAATAACAAAAAGGCAGCATAAGAAAACTATAACCCCTAGTATATTTATACTATAGCTGACCCAAGCAACACGTCATACCGCGATTCATTCTACAACTGTACGAACATTACAATATGGCACATAGTAAACGATGTCATGAAAGTAGCTGACACTGGAATGACACCCTTTTGGATGGAAACCAGTGTCACGCACTGGCATGACACCCATTTGTTCCTATAGTTGTCTTTTCTCGTCTACCTTATTTTGCCACTCTGCTGAACAGATACAATTTACAACCACCCCCCTACCCTTTTTAGTTGTTCAGCAAATATAGAGAGGTTAAAGGGAGTGGTATTACTTAAACAACTAAATAAAAAACCAGGTAGATCATTCTGAAATTCTTGCATTTTTGTCCATAATTTTGTTAAATAACTTCCCTTTTGGTCATATCGAACCAAATTTCTTTTTCACACCACCTTTTAAGCCACTTTCGTTAGTTTTTGTCATAATGCGATCAAACACTCCCAATAACCTCTTTAATAGGTTTGGAGTTAGCGAAGAGATAAGATCAACAGATACGTTATTGTTTTTGTCATCACCACTTGCTTTATAGTCTATTGAAACGATTCCCCTACTTTTCCCACCAGTAAGAAGTTTTCCAATTATAGGAATTTTTAACAAAGATTTATTAATTGAATATGCTGGTATTACTTGTCCTGCAACCTGGAATTTATAATTTCTAATATCGAGCTTACCACCAGTGCTAATACCTAACTCCGCCCCTTCAAGCCAAGATTCTTCAATTTCAATAGTGCCATCTTTGTATGAAAAAGGTGCATTACATTTGTAAAAGTATACACCTTCATTTTTTATGGCATTTACAATGCCAGGCAATGAAGACATCGACAATAAAGTAGTAAGTAGTGGAGCATCTTTGATGTAGAAATTGCTAATGGATAACGTACCATAATGTTCTCCACTTTCTCTCTGAGGAGAGAGATAAAAAGACAATTTGCCGTTTTTAATTGATTTACTAATGCCTAAGGAATGCAAAAGCATACCTGAATTATCCGCATATATTTCGAGCCCTATTCCACTGTATTCTGCTAGTATGTTGCTGCTATCTTCCAGAAACTGCCCTGTAAATTGACTTCCATTGCAATTACCTTTAGTACAGGTTACATTCAGCTTAGCATTTTTGATAACGATGCCTTCTTTCATAATTACATTGTCAACATTCATACTAATCTCTATATCTTTATTTAATCCATTACTGTTTTTGCCAAGCAAGCCTAAAATATCACTTAAGTTAATTTCCTCACCATAAATAGTTATGGCATTTTTCTCCTTACCTGATTCAATCTCTATACTAAAATCATTATCAGGCAATTTAAAGCTACTAGAATTTAAATATAAATTTCCATTTTCTACTCTTCCGCTGAATTTTATATCTAGGTTATTTCCTACAATGTCTAATTTATCTACTAACAATTCACCTGCTCCTTTTAACCTTGTAGAAAACAAAATTTTATTGTGATCTTCAAAGCGATTTTTCCACCCTAAGTAGCTTGAATGTGATTCAAATTCTGATAAATCTATATCACCATTAACATACCCCGTCTTATCTTGATTTATCACTGACTCTAAATTTGCACTGACATAGCCACTATCAAAATTAAATATTTGAGCGGGTAAATCTCCGGTCAAATTCCAGGCGAAACTTTCATTCCTATTGCTACTTTTCAGGTCAAATAATAGCTGTGTGTTATTCACCATACCACTACCATTTAAATCTATAAAGTCACTGCCAAAACTAAGCTTAATATCATATTTACCAAGACTTGCATTATAGACGGCCAAATTGTCAATTTCAGAATGAAAATTTGCTGAGAAGTCTACTTTTTTGTCATCAGCATTTAGATTAAAAATGCGAAAATTAAATACGGATTTTGCCATTCCACTTACTTTATCCCTTTCAACCTTCACCACATCATCCAGCTTAAATCTTATAGGCTCATATAAACCATACGCATCACTTACAGCTTTGCCATTAATGGTTAGAACTGAATCTTCCTTATTTAGAGATTTCATTTCAATATCACCACCATTAACAGTGAAATTCTGAAACTTAGCGCTATTTACAGTAATTTCAAGATCGTTATTCTTGATGATCAAATCACCCTTTAATTCCTTTACTTGCTCAAAATCTTCATCAAATTTTACGCTACCGTTTTCTATATCAGCAACAATTACAATGTCTGACAGATCGTCATCAACCAAATTGTTAATTTTGCCATTGAAACTTACAATGGTATTTAAAACATCCCCATCAATATTATCACAATACCAGCTTTTAAATTTACTATTTACTACACTATCTGGTATATAAGTACATAAATCCTTTGCAGCAAACTTACTAATATTAATTCTAAGCAAAGCATGACTTGTACCAAAGTTCATTTTGCCTATTAAAGAGAGATACGTGTCATTTAACTTAAAATGGAAGTTTTTTACACTAATAATTCCATTACTATATGTTAAATTTATATTTACATTAGTTAAGGCCAAATTTTTGTTCAAATAATTTTCTGTATTTAATACGTATATATTTCCATCTACAATTTCATCCTTTTTATTAATTTTCACTGAGAAGCTTCCTTTGAATCCTATATTTTTGTCCAAATTGTAGCTTTTAACTAATGTAGAAAACTTGCTCAATAGTCCCAATTTTAGATCATAAAATGTCCCGTACACATTTAGCAAATTGTTGCGATTTTTTATCGTAATTGATAAATCATCCAAAAATCCCTTTCCATCTTTTGTATTCACATGAATATCTAAAACATTAAAATCTTCCCCCTTCCCTATATATAATTTATCAATAAAAAATTCATCTTCTGTGCTTTTATCAATAGCGATGTTAGTAAATTCAATTTTTGAATCCGCATTTAAGTCAAAAAAAAATTCCCTTATTGTTTTTAATAGATTTTTTGCACTACTTTCTGTCATCTTGAAATTCTTCCCTGTCATCCCAGTATCTTTTTTTCCTGTCATCCCAGCACTCGTCCTTGTCATCCAAGTAGCTTGACTACTTGTTTCTTTTTTTCTAGATTCCAGCGTCACGCGCTGGAATGACACCGAAGGAAGGCGGTTACTACTTAAATAATGATTATCCAAAAGGTCTAATGAGTTTTGCGGATTAACATTAGTTTCTTCTCTCTTGATACATACATGCACATTATCAGCTGAAACCTGAGAGAGATTTGTGCTAGCTTTAAATAAGGAACTTAACTTAAAATGTACAAAAAGCTCAGGAACTTTTATAGTAAAATTAGGGTTTGCTATTGCCAAATCCGTAATGACTAAATACGGATCTTTGCCATCTTTCTGCCAAACAACTGAGGTATTCTCCATATTAACGCTTGAGCCAACAAATATCTTTGATATTTTATGTTTAACATAAAAATTAATATAATTAATATTGATTTCTAAAGGACTCTCACCCTTAAAAAAGACAAATAAGCAGAATACAAACAATAGAACTATGGAAAGTGATATAGTGATTTTTTTAAGCATCGATTATTGCTTTTCTTGCTAAACTATCAGCCTCCTCATTATACTTATCGCCACTGTGTGCTTTAACCCACTTCCAATCAATTTCGTGTTGTGAAGCAACGTTGTCTAGCTCTTTCCACAATTCCATATTTTTTACTGATTTTTTATTACTTGTTTTCCAGCCATTCATTTTCCACTTATTTATCCACTCTGTTATGCCATGTTTAACATAAAGACTATCCATATATAAATTAATATTACAAGAAAATTTCAATACTTTCAGCCCATTGATCACCGCTGTTAACTCCATTTTATTGTTTGTGGTATTTTCTTCTCTACCATAAATGTCTTTTCTGTAATCTTGAAATAATATGATAGCTGCCCATCCTCCCGCTCCAGGATTACCAGAACACGCCCCATCCGTATATATTGTCACTTCTTTTTTACTCATCTTTGTTTATATCGGTTAACAAAGTATATAGTTGCTTTTATGAAAGCACAATTTCTAAAGGTAGTTTAAGCTGCACCTTTAAATTTTATTATAGAAACAAAAAAAAGTGTGACAACGAGCATTACCAAAAGGAAAAGGAAAAAATAGTTTTTATGTTTCTGCCGTTCTTTCATAACTAAAATAAATCAATAGAACAAAAAATAATACTGGCAAATAGGGAAAATAGATAAGAAATTGAGTAAGAAAACATTTGTTTCTGTGAGTTGTGGTTCTTGAATCTGAGAATTGATATAGCGTACCAAATAAAGATGCAACCTGCAAAAATTGCCATGCTTAGATAAAGTAAAGCCTTTTTCAAGAATAGAGCTGGAAGCAAGCTAGTTAGCACCAGCAAGACACTATAAATTAATATATATTTTCTTGTTTTTTCCGGACCATAAACAATATTGAACATTGGAATCGATGCCTTTGCATAGTCTTCAGACTTATTTAAAGATAGGGCCCAAAAGTGTGGTGGAGTCCACATAAAAATTACTAAAAATAAAATGAAACTTTCCCAATTTACAGAATTAGTCACAGCTGCCCAGCCAATCATTGGAGGGAAAGCACCTGCTGCACCACCGATAACGATATTCTGCGGAGTACGCCTTTTTAGCCAAATTGTATATATGAAAACGTAAAATAATATGCTAACAGCAAGCAAAGCAGCAGAAATATAGTTTACTGCTATTGCCATGATAAATACTGACAATATTCCAAGAGTTATACCAAATTCAAGCGCACTTTCTGCAGAAACTCTACCTGAGGGTATAGGGCGGTTTTTTGTCCTTTCCATGAGCAGATCTATGTCTCTGTCATACCACATATTTATAGCACCTGCAGATCCTGAGCCAAGAGCAACACATATAAGAGATATTAGTGCTAGAAAAGGGTGCATACTACCTGGTGCAGTAACCATACCAGCAACTGCAGTAAATACCACAAGATACATTATCCTTGGCTTCAGCAAACGCCAAAAATCCAGTATTGTTGATTCAACATTTAGCAAAACACTTGTGTACATTCTATTTTACCACTGGTGGCTTTTCGAAAGTATGAAAAGGCGGTGGTGAAGATACCGTCCATTCCAAGGTGTCACCTTCCCAAGGATTATCTCCAGCTTTCTTGCCCCATTTAAAAAGATGTATAACTATAAACACAAAAAACATAACTGAAACAAAGGACATATACGAACCAATTGAGGATATATAATTCCAAGGGATAAACGCATCAGGATAATCAGGTATACGCCTTGGCATACCAGCTAATCCTAAGAAATGTTGAGGTAAAAAAGTGATATTGGTGCTAATAAAAGTAAGCCAAAAGTGGATTTGACCTAAGCGCTCATTATATTGTTTACCCGACATTTTACCAATCCAATAATAAAAGCCAGCAAAAGCTCCAAATAATGCAGCAAGTGACATGACATAATGGAAGTGAGCAACAACATAATAGGTGTCGTGCAGGAGCTTATCTATTCCACCATGAGAAAGAATTATTCCCGTTATGCCACCGCCAACAAACATAAAAATAAAACCTAGTGCAAATAGCATAGGGGTTTTAAACTCAATTGCTCCGCCCCACATAGTTGCAATCCAGCTAAAGACTTTTACACCAGTTATAACACCGATAAAAATTGTGGTAGTGCTAAAAAATGCAGCAGCGTCAGCACTAAGCCCAACAGTGAACATATGATGAGCCCAAACCATAAAGCCAAATACTGCTATACCTATCATTGCATAAACCATCCCTATGTAACCAAATACAGGTCTGTGAGAAAAAGTTGATACAACCTGACTTATGATGCCAAATGCAGGAAAAATAATTACGTAAACTTCTGGATGACCAAAAAACCAAAATAAATGTTGAAATAACACAGGGTCACCACCACCTGCAGGATCAAAAAAGGAAGTACCAATATTGCGATCAGTAAGAAGCATAGTTATAGCACCGGCAAGCACCGGTAAGGCAACAATCAACATAAATGCTGTTAGCAAGACAGACCAAACAAATAGTGGCATCTTAGTCAACGACATGCCTTTCGCACGCATGTTAAATATAGTAACTATAAAGTTGATCGCCCCAACAATTGACGACATACCAGCAACATGAAGTGCAAGTATAGCAATGTCAACTCCTGCACTTGGATGCGACATTACCTGTGATAAAGGTGGATATAAAGTCCAACCTGTACCTGGACCTTCACCAATAAACACTGAGAGAATGAGCAAAATAAAAGATGACACTAATAACCAAAAACTTAAATTATTCATACGAGGAAATGCCATATCTGGTGCGCCAATCATGAGAGGTACAAACCAGTTACCAAATCCTCCCATGAGGGCTGGCATTATCATAAAAAACACCATTATCAACGCATGCCCTGTAACCATTACGTTATATAATTGATAGTTATTGTTAAGTATATTAATGTGCATTAGCTGAGTGCGAATAATCACCGATAATAATCCACCAATAATTCCAGCTAATATGGAAAAAATAATGTACAGTGTCCCTATGTCTTTATGATTAGTGGAAAACAACCAACGCTTTATGCCCCTTGGTACGTCACTCATATCTATACTCCAAATTTAACTCACTAATTTTCTATTTTCAATCCACTTATTAAAATCTTCTTTGCTTACTGCTTCAACAACAATTGGCATAAATCCATGGCCTTGACCACACAATTCATAGCACTGCCCGTAATAAACACCAGACTTTTTGATATTAAACCACGCCTCATTCAGCCTACCTGGTATCGCATCAATTTTTACACCAAAAGCCGGTACTCCCCAGCTGTGTATCACATCTCCTGCTGTAACTTGTAAACGAACATTAGTATTAATGGGTAAAACGATGTTGTTATCAACAGAGAATAGCTTTAAATCTCCTTCGATAAAGTCTTCTTTTCCCTTAATATAACTATCAAATGACACACCTTGATATTCTGGATATTGGTAACTCCAATACCATTGATGGCCAATAACTTTCAGTGTTATATCAGCTTTCGGTATTTCTTCCTGTAGCTTCAGTAATTTAGCGTTTTCAAAGGCTAATATTCCAACAATGATAGTTGGTATAACAAACCAAATAATTTCTAAAGGAACACTATGGGTAGTTTTACTTATGTTTGTTACTTTGCTTTTACGAAAGCGAAACGCTATATAAGCAAGCAGCGCCCACACAAAAAGCATTATTGTAACCATCACAAGCATCACAAACGAATGTGACCTAACTACAGCCTCCATTACTTCAGTTGCAGGAGCAGGAAATCCAAATTGCCAGGAAGTAGGAGCAGAGGCAACAGATATATTTGAGTAAAATATTATCAATAGTGCAAATAACTTCACCATATCTTTTGTTTGTTTGCTATAAAACTAAGTGATATACTGTATAATAGTATATATAAACTTACTATGCAAATAGAGATTAGTGATGGTTAATAATTTTTTAGCATTCAACAAGTATAATAGTACAATACTAATTGAGGAAAAAAGCATTTACATAAATCTATTGTAAGTAAAAATATTATAATATTTTAAATTAAGTATTTACTTTAAGTAAATTCTATAATAAGTTTAATAGTGTCTGTTACTGCTAATAACCCTCTAGCCTCACACCTAAAAGCAGTAACAGACACTATTAAACTTTATGACAAGTTTATAATCTGTAAGATCAAAGTCTTACAAGTTTCTTTATTTCATTATACATTGCAGTTTGTTAATTAACTTTTAATGCCTATGGTGGCATTTACAGCTTGGACCAAAGGTTTATGTATTATAGAAAATAATTATAAAAAAAACACACTATTTGTATACCATACAAACTTTTTTTATTCTGCATAGCTGAGTTACTAGATTCTGTAAACGAAATCTTTAGAGAAGCCAAATGGGCAAAGTTTCATGAAGGTCTTTGGCATCTCTTAGCATAGATCCCTTACTTAACCATCATACCGCGATTCATTCGCAGTATCTCAAAGCATAGATCCCGCTAACACGTAGCGGGATGACGATTGTCAGGCTAGCTGTCATCCCAGTGTCAAGCACTGGGATGACAAGGTATAAACCTTATCGTCATGCCGCCACAAACCGTCATACCGCGATTCATTCGCGGTATCTCTAGATCCCGCTAACAAGTAGCGGGATGACGATTGTCGTTTAGCCATAAACATTAAGAAATTTACCAAATAAAAAAAAAGGCAAAAGAAGCCCTGGGGTTATTATCCGCTTTAAAATATTGGCGTTTTTTATGTTTTAAACGCTTGAC
>NZ_CACTIU010000041.1:0-11375 GCF_902713635.1 Wolbachia endosymbiont of Cardiocondyla obscurior
ATTTCTAATCCTCCAAAATTTTATTTTACCCGAAAAAACTCCTTTCTTTCTCTCCACTTTTTCTGGGTAAGGTCAATTCGGAACTCTATTTCTTTTTTACGATCTTTACTTTTATTCTTATTGTTCATATAATATACCCTTCACTAATAATAAATTATTTTTAAATGTTTACTGTTATTTTCTTAGCAGTATTGGCATAAAGCCATAGCTTTTGGGTGAAGTCAAATCAAATTTTCAATTTTTTTTGTTTATTTTTTTATGAAAAGGTAGAAGATATTAATAGCTGCTAATTTCTTTAAACGATGTTGTCGTAGATTCGTATTTTTATACACCAAAAAGGGTATCTTTGATGTCTCCTACAGCTCCAAACTCATAGCATCCATTTGCCGGCCTTTTAAGGCGCTTTATAGAAGGGTTGATAAAAGATGTAAAAGGACGTCTAAGGTGCGTAGTAGCATTCTAAAGCCATCTATGGGAGACATTTTTTTCATCAACGCATTCAAAACTTAAAAAAATAAAAAACTTGAACATTTCTTCAGAATTATGTATAATTATTAATGCTTTTTAAGGTTCTTTCTTATGACTTTTTCTAAGTTTCTTGATCCCAAAAATGATGTATCATTTAAGCGTATCTTCGGTACTGAAAAAAATAGAGATATCCTTATTCACTTCCTCAATGATATTCTTGGCTTTACTGGTAAAAATGAAATAAAGGATATAGAGTTTTTAAGTACTATTCAAGACCCCGATATCGCCGCTAAAAAGCAAAGTATTGTTGATGTTCTCTGTAGAGATTCTACAGGTGCTCAATACATTTGCGAAATGCAGGTCGCTAAAACTAAAGGCTTTGAAAAACGTGCCCAATACTATGCTGCTAAAGCTTACTCAAGGCAAGCTGATAAAGGTGACCAGTATCATAACCTTAAGGAAATTATCTTCATTGCTATAGCAGATTGTGTACTGTTTCCTAATAAATCTGAGTACAAATCAAAGCATACTATTCGAGATGAAGACACTAATGAGCATGATCTAAAAGATTTCTATTTTATATTTATTGAGTTGCCAAAATTTCCAAAGAATAAGGAAGATCAGTTGGAAAATATAGTTGAAAAATGGGTTTATTTTTTTCGATATGCAGATGAGACTAGTGAAGAAGAGCTGGAAAAAATAATAGGTAGTGATGTAATAATTAAAAAGGCCTATGAAGAGCTAAATAGATTCAACTGGTCAGAAAAAGAATTTATTGCCTATGAACAGGAAATAAAACGTATTCTTGATGAACAGGCTGTCCTCGCTCAAAAACTTGATGATGCTACTGAAAAAGGTAGAGAAGAAGGTAAAGAAGAAGGCATCCAAATCGGACATGAAAAAGGCAGAAAAGCAGAGAAAATCGAAGTGGCAAAGAACTCACTTAAGGCCGGTGTCTCTATTGATGTTATCGCTCAAATTACCGGCCTTTCGATAGATGAAATTCAAAAATTAAGGAATTAATACTTTACCTTGACCTCTAGCTTGAGTTAAATGACATTGAACAGAAGTATTATTTAGATAACTTTTAGGCTCCAAGCTTATTTGTTGTTCTTTTACGTCACTCACTTCTAATCTGCTTAACATTTGTTGCATTAATTGATTTATTACTGGGTCTATTCTTCTATTAAATTCAGCCATAAACTTATCAAACTTTTTCGGACTTAATCTACCGGGATCTCCGGGTTCTTTACCAGGCAATGCTTCCTCTGCGTATGATTTTAAAATCCCTGAAATTTCATTAAATTCACCACTCCTAATTTTTTCATTAATCTTCTCAAATAATTTCTCAAAATTAATATCTAAGCGGTGCATTTTTATACCACCTTTCGATTCAGCTTGCTTCTCTAATACTTCCTTGAACGACTTTATAATATCCGATGTGTAAAAAAGAGCCTTTACAGGATTAACATCAGAAAACTTAGGAAGAGGACACTTTTTATCTAGAAAAGCTTGTAACAAGAAAAACATCAAGCTAGCATTATTACTCGCACAAACTTCACGACTAAATTGGCTAGTATATTGGATATTTGGGTTTCTTACTGTATCAGAATGATTGGAGCTACTTCCTGCTGTACCAGAACGGCTAGAGCTATTTTCTGAAAATGAAGGCAACGCAGCCCTTAAAGGGGAAGAGATAAACTGAAAAACACCTTTAACAGCATCTATCCATGAAGACGGCTTACTTGCTCCGCTTGTAGCTCCTATTTTGTTATAGCCTATTTCGTCACTTTGCGATGAATTGTCTGATGCATTATCATAAGATAGATCACACTTAGCTTCTTTTGTAATACTATATTGTACATCACGCTTCTTGCGAGTAGATCCACAATCCTCAATTTTCCATTGACATGGACTATCTTTGCCCCTGGCCTCCAAGTAAATACTCTCCTTCTATCCCTATCATGGCTAAGATAATCACTAGCAGGATATAAATACTCATTACTATAGTAAACACTTTTAATACATACCTCCGATGAAAATACTGCATTCTTTACTGACTCTGGTAATTCTCCTTTTATCCTTTCAAGCTCAGATTTTTTTTCCGAATGAACATTATGGTAATTACTCATCTCCATAATTCTTTTTACATAACGGGCTAACCTAAACTCCGCATTTTCTACACCTTTAACTTCAATACTAGCTCCAATATTGAGAAGATTTGTAACTTCACTAACATTCCCACTTTCTACAGCAGCAAATAAAAGTCTATCATACTCACTTTGCTTTGGTCCTAAAAAGTTTACTACTTCTGACTGACGAGAGGTATTTGCTACATCTAAAGGTTTTCCACCATCCTTATTTTTAGCTCCAATGTTAGCCCCCTTATCTATAAGAAATCTAATTATCTCTAAATGACCTCCTTCAGCAGCCCTATGCAAAGATGTGTAACCATCACTATCTCTAGCTTCAATATTAGCCCCTTTCTCAAGAAGTTCTCTAACGTCACTAAGGCGTCCTGCTCCTGCAGCACTAACTAATAAATCATCATTGTTTAAAGTCATTTGTCCCTCCACATTTATAAAAACTTACCTAACTTAACTAAGCAATCACACTATAACAAGCCACTCTTACCCTGAGCTTTTTTCTTTCCTCAAGCAACACAGAAAGGACCATCTTCCCTCAAACAAGAATTCTGGAATGCCCTCACATAACATAGCCCGCTCACAAAAGTAAAATTACCTTAGCCATCACACACTTACATACCATAAAAAATTAGTAATCTAATGTATTTCAGGAATAGTACTCCACTTTTAAAACTTGTCAACTCCTAATTTAAAATTTTTTTGAAATAATTTTTGATGAAAATTTTTAATGAATTACTATTAATTTAATATTAAATATTACTAAGAACCTAAATAATACAACCACTTTCAGCAATAAAAACCAGCTAGCATGAGAAGATTTTTTTGGAAATCGATTGGTCTTGCAAATGTGCTTAAAATCTTCGTTTCAAGCCCTGGATGTAAATTTATTTGCCTTTTTTTGACTATTTGGGGTTCCTTCTCTATCTCTTGGTGTTAAAAGTTCAAATGAATCTGCACTTGTACGTAAAGCCTTTGCATTTCTCCCATTTTTTCTATTATTTTCTTCACTTTCAGCCAATAAGTGGTTTTCTATTTCACCTTTTTATATCAATTTATTACTTTCTTTTTGATTTGACACACTTTTTTGAACATCTCTATTGTGGAACAAACTTTCTCTTGGTTCTCCAATTTAGACACATGAGCAAAGATTGTGAGCTTTCTCCTCTTACTTCAAAAACCAATATCTTCTTTAATATGATTACTTCTATGTACTTACTAAATTAGGCTACTTAAATTCCTTAGGCAGGTTATAAACGGATACCTTTGCTGAGCTTTCAAAGCTCTTTATAGAGGTAGGTGATTCTAATGTTCCAGGTACGTCATCATAATCAGATAGTTGCGTAGAAATTGAATTCGTCCTAATACCCTGAGATGTACCTTCTTGAAAATGAAGTAATTTATTTTCCAACTTATCTCTTGCTTCTCTAAAACTGTCCAATTTTTTTTGCAAGCTAACACTTTCTTCTTTATACTTTGAAAGTGTTAAATCGATAAAATGATTACACAACACTATTAGACCTGTAGCACTAGAAAATAACAACAAGAGAGGATGAATGGTAACACCTGGCATATCTCCACTTCTTGCATCATGAAAATTTTTATACATATTAAGACAAGAGCCAAAAGCTGCAGAGCATACAAAAGCAAGTTTTGTTCTGCACAGGAAATACTCGACTTGCGCTAATTTTTCATTGCAATGTGCTAATTCTTTACGCAAATCATTAATTTTATCACTATAATACCTAATAAACAATTGTTTTGTTTCTTCATTATTAACATATTTCCATGCTCTGTAAGATCTTCCATCTATGAGCTCAACGTTTACATGCTCTGATTTTAGAAGCGCACTAATTGCGTTACTACTTCTAGAACGCACAGCTTCATGTAGAGGTGTGTAATCGCTTTTAACATCTTTCCTTCTGTTAATATTTTCATAAGTTAAATACTTGAAAAGAGCCGAAATACATTCTGGGTCATTACCTTCAATAGCCAGAGTAATTGCATCTTTTCCGTCTTTATCCTTAGAATTAATAACTTTAGAAAGCGGCTTTTCATTTTCTTGCTTATCTTCAAAATACTTGCACTTATACACCTTATTCGAACGATATGGCTCCTTAAGAATACACAAAAGTTCTTTTACAAGATCAACCTGATTTTCTTTAATAACCACATGCAAAAGTGTGTTTTGATTTTCCTCATCTTGTAACAGTAAAACATCATACAAATAAGCATTTTCATGTAGATAACTAATCTCTTTATTGAAACGTGTTTTATCTATACCTTCTCTTCCTCCTTTACAGATACTGAAGAGTCGTAAACTACCTTCCAAAGCATTGTGATCAATTGCAGAGGCACGTTGCCTTCTGTATAAAATTGGCGCTCCTTCTACGCAAACACTTCTGAAGTAACGAGCAATAGGGGAATGGATACATGCACTTAAAAAATTAGTAAGAGGGTTACAAGTGTTCACACCATTCCTACCTTCAAGCAGTCTAACTACATCTAATTTATTATACGAATCAGCATAATATAAAGGATCCCGATCATAACAGTCCTTAGCATCAATTATAGCATCACATTCAAGAAGAAGTTTAGCTACATCTAAATGACCTTCCCTAGCAGCATAATGTAAAGGTGTTCTAGCTTTTTCATCCATGGCCTCAACTTTAGCACCTTGGCTTATAAGAAAGCTAACCACATCCTCTCTATTGTAGCAAGCAGCATAGTGTAGAGGAGTCATACCAAAACGGTCTTCAGCATCAATTATAGCACCACGGTCAAGAAGAAGTTCAGCTACATCTAAATGACCTTTCCCAGCAGCATAATGTAAAGGTGTTTTAGCTTCTTTATCCACGGCCTCAATTTTGGCATCTTGTTTTATAAGAAAGCTAACCATATTTTTTCTATTGTGGTAAGCAGCATAGTGTAGAGGAGCCATACCAAAACAGTCTTCAGCATCAATCATAGTACCACGGCCAAGAAGAAGTTCAGCTACATCTGAATGACCTTCCCTAGCAGCATAATGTAAAGGTGTTTTTCTACTATCATCTTGAACGTTAACCTTAGCATTTCTACTGAGAAGAAGTTTAAGGACATACAAATTACCCTTACAAGAAGCTACACACAAAGGCGTTTGATTGTTTATACCTTTAGCCTCAATATTAGCACCTCCATCAAGAAAATCACTAACCTTTCTAATATCTTTTCTTTCTATAGCAGAAAATAAATATTTATCTAGCTTTGCTCTCAAAAAGTTTGCTACTTCTGTGTTACCAAGCTCATTTACTATGCGTAAAGGTGTCTTAACATTATTATCCTTAGCTAAAATGCTGGCACCTTGATCAACAAGAAATCTAACCATATCGTATTGACCTGCACTAACAGCATAGTGTAGAGGTGTCCAATTTTGGTCACATCTAATGTCAATATCAGCACCAATACTAAGAAGAAGTTGAGCTACATTTACACTATTTTTACAGGCAGCCCAGGACAGCAAAGGCAACTTATCTAAAAGTTCACGATTAACATTATATTTATCAATATGTTGATCAATATATTCCTCCAACCGTTTAAAGTCGTCATTTTCTATAGCATGCGTAAAATCCGTTGTAAGGCTCGTTTGATCTTTCATAAACTATATAAAAAAAACTATTTTCCTACTCAGTACAATACTCCATTTTTAAAACTTATCAACCCCTATTTAGAAATTTTTTATGGAATAATTTTTGATGAAAGTCTTTAATATATTGCTACTAATTTAGCAATATATACTGTTAAAAACCTAAACAATATAACCATTTCCAGCACCCAAAACCAGCAAGCGTGAGAACAATTTTTCTTGGAATCGGTTGGTCTACCAAGTGTACCGTTCGAACTTTTCTTTATAGTGATTCTACTATATCCTAAAACCAGCTATATTAGCCTACTTTTACTACATTTACATACGAACTAACTTACCTAACTTTGTTGCAAAGATTGCAAGTTCCTATTTTCATAACCCTACTTTTACGTAGCTTGTTCTCACAAAGATACGATCTTTTTGGGATCTTTGAAGAAGTAAATAATTGAAATCTTTGTAATACTTGGTTGCAATGTTTTTTAGAGACAAAAGGTATTTTCCTATATCTGAATACAATAAATTTGTAATTCTGAAAAAAATATAAAACTATTGCTAATTATAATAATTGTGTAATAATTAAAACATAAGTTTTTAAGTTAAGGTAGTGTCGTGGGTAATCAATTGGAAGAAGTATCTAGTCCAATAAATATTCAAGCAGATTTAGAAGAGAACAGTATGGTTGATGGAATAGAAAAGCGGTCAAAAGAACAAGGTTTTTATGCAACACAGACCATACCAATTTATCAAGTTAATCAAAATATTACGTATTCATATTTAGCTACGCTCGATAGTCACTTAAAAACAGATGAGCATTGTGTACACGAAAGTAATATACATACTGACTTACTTAATTTTGCTTTTCATGGTTCCTTAGAGAAAGTTCAAGATCTATTAAACAAAGGAGCTAGTGTTGAGATAAAAGACAACAATGGTAACACGCCTTTGCATCTTGCTGCTGGCAGGGGCCACTTCGTAATCGTTGGAACCCTGTTAAAAAAAGGAGCTACTGTTGAGGTAATAAACAATGAAGAAGCTACTCCGCTGCATATCGCTGCTCAGATGGGTCACTTAAACGTAATTCAAGTTCTACTAGATAATGGTGCTGATGTTGATGCGCAAAAAGATAATGATGACACTGCCTTACATATTGCTGCTAAAGCAGGCTACTTAGAAGTAGTTCAAGTTCTATTAGGAAAAGGGGCTAGTGTTGAGACACGAAACGAAGAAGGATGCACTGCTCTTCATTCTGCTACTGAAATGGGTAAATTAAAAGTGGTTGAGTACTTTATAAGTGAAGAAAAAATCAATATTAACCAAGCAACCGATGATAATGACACTCCTTTGCATATTGCCGCTGAAATGTGTCACTTAGATGTAGTTCAATTTCTGTTAGAAAAAGGAGCCAGTGTTGAGGCACGAAACAAAGAAGGATGCACTGCTCTTCATTCTGCTACTGAAATGGGTAAATTAAAAGTGGTTGAGTACTTTATAAGTGAAGAAAAAATCAATATTAACCAAGCAACCGATGATAATGACACTCCTTTGCATATTGCCGCTGAAATGTGTCACTTAGATGTAGTTCAATTTCTGTTAGAAAAAGGAGCCAGTGTTGAGGCACGAAACAACGAAGACTGTACTGCTTTGCATATTGCTGCTAGCGAGGACCACTTAGAAATAGTTAAAGCTCTATTGGGCCAAATGAATAATGCTGACATACGAAAGAATAGTTTCAAATGTGTATTGCATATTGCTGCTCGAGAGGGTTACTTAAAAATCGTTAAAGCTCTATTAGACAAAGGTACTGATATTAATGCAACAAACTATGAAGGCGATACTGCTTTAAATGAAGCTGCTGGATGTGGTCATTTGGAAGTAGTTCAATTTCTGTTAGAAAAAGGAGCTAGTTTTGAAGCACGAAACGAAGAAGGATGCACTGCTTTGCATATTGCTTGTGAGGTGGGCTGTTTAGGCATAGTTAAAGCTCTGTTAGAAAAGGGATCTGATGTTAATGTAGTAAGCGAAAAAAATGGCGATACTCCATTACATGAATCTGCTAGAATGAATCGCTACGATATAGTTGAATACCTTGTAGAGGAAGAAAAGGCTACTATTGATGTAAAAAACTTTAGAGGTGAGACTCCTTCCGATTTGGCAGATTCTAATGGTTACAAAGATATAGTTAAGTATCTTAGTCTTCGAGTAAGGGAGTGTCCCAAAACCTCGGGAAGTCTGGCTGATGATAAAAATGTGATACAGTATCAAAAAGTGACAGAAAATAAACACCTAACTATAACTAATAGAGCAATAAAGACCAGTTTCTGTGTAGGGATAATGACCATGTTGACAAGTGTGGCTATTGGATGTACTGCTATTCATCTTAGTTTATCAATATCAGCTACTGCTGCATTGATTGTTGGGGCCATTGCTGGTGGCATTACATATGCAGTATTAAAGCCTAATAGTAGGCTAAATGAATGTGAAGTGAATAGGCAAAGCTTACCTCAAATGCCTAAGGACGAATGTTGCATGTCATATTAGTTCTTGCATTTTATGTCATGCGTGTGAAAATGGTGTGTAGTATTTTTAACCGAGGTGGAGTTATGGAATTGAATAAATTGCAGGAAGTATTAAATTCTGCTAACGCTGATGTTGGTTTCAGTAAGAGTAATGTAGTTAGTAAAATAGAAGAGAGATCAAAACAAGTAGATCCAGGTACATTCTGCCAATTACATCTTGCTGTTTTAAAAAACAATAAACAAATGGTAGAAGCCCTTATAAAAGGAGGAGCTGATGTTAACACAATTGATGCGTACAGTCGTGATCCATTATATTATGCTATCTTGCAAGGGAACACAAGAATGGTAGAGATCCTAATAAAAAATGGAGCAAGTGTTAATAAGAAGTATAATGACGGAAGCACTCCTCTACATCATGCTGTCTTGAGCCAAAAAATAAAAATAGTAGAGTATCTTATAAACAATGGAGCTGATGTTAATGCGTTAGATGAAAAACGGCGCACTCCATTATACTTAGCTGGACGAAGTACACAAATGGTCTCGATTCTCATGAAGAAGGGAGCATTCCCTTTACTGGAAAACAGAGATATTGAATTTTTAAAGGATCTAGTTAAACGCATCAAAGATGATGATACAGAGTATTTAAAGGAGGTAAAGGTGGAACAGAAGGAGGGGCGGGTAGATGATAAGTATGAGTCAATTAAATACTCGTTGCTGCTTAGTGATAACAGCTCTTTGACCTCTATTATTAAAAGGAAAAAATTCAAAAATTTAATATCTGATTGGTCTTTCAACGTACCTGATTTAAAAGATAACCAAAAAAATTTGAATAAGGCACTGTTAAATCTTCTTACAGACTTTCCATTTTGTGACATTACAAGGTTTGAGGACTTTTTACACGATAACAAAGGTGATGATCTAAAAGCTGTTCTCAATCTTCAAAGGGGAGAATCCAAATTGACAATACTACATGTAATACAAAGTATGGAGTATTTAGCAGTGGAAAAAGACATAGGTTGTGCAGTTAGTGCATTTATGACTTTACTTTTAAAATCTGGTGCTGATCCTAACATAGTTAACAGTGAAGGGCAAACACCTTTGCACTATGCTGCTTATTATAATACTTTAAATATACCTTTGCTTCTGAAAAAAGGAGCACGTGGTCAAACTGACAGACAAGGAAAAACTCCTCTAGACATTGTAATTATTAACAAAAAACCTTTTGAAGTGAATCTTTTAGAACAGATCTTTTTAACTCAGGAGCAATTGGAAGCAAAAAATGATTTAGAAGGTATTTGCGGTCATAGCTTTAACACTAATCGACTAAGAAAGTTTTTCAATCAGCACAAAGGAAATGAAGGTCTTAAAGAGATTCTCAATCTCCGTGATTGCGAAGGAAAGTCTCGAGTTTTTCAAAAGATTAGGGAGGCTTGTTATGGTAATGAAACTCATTTCAAAGAAGCAAAAAAGTTGCTGCTAGAAGCAGGAGCGATTGATTACGAAGAGTGGAAGGACAAAAAACGTTTGCCTAAGCTTAGAACTCTATGGGATGATTTAATATTAGATCAGTCGGAAAAGTTGAAAATATTTTTGGGTAGGGTAAATAAATCCAAAGATATAGATGAGTTAAAACGCGTTGTAAACGAAGCTATAGAACTTGGGGTAAGGCTGAACTTTCCTAACCAGGGTAGTATATACGGAAAGGTATATGAAAAGGAATATAGTTTTACAGATTTTGTGATAAGAAAGATTAGTGAATTAAGAAAGAGTTCCGAAGGTTCAAGGAATATAGAGGTTGCTAGTGGTATAGTATGTCAATTGATATCAAAAGGGGCAATTTTGTACAACATAAGCAGTATATATGTAATTGACGAACTGGAAGAGTTTGAAAGCCACAAAGCTAATATGAAAAACGCTTATGCAGATTATGAGAATCGTGCTTTAGATTTCATAACAATCGTTCAAAGCGCAACAAGTGGTAAGGTAAGAGACGTAAAAATCGACAACTCTACTCTCTGTCTTGAATATTCACAGGATAGTAAAGTAGATGTTGCAAAGATTACAAATGGAGCAAGGGGTTTAGGTATCACTCAGGAAGGTGTACAATACGGAAGAAATATAATAAAGATAGGTAAGAGTGAGGTAGAAATTATAACGGAAAACGCTATAAGGAATTATGTAGGCCTAGCAGATGGTAGTAATATAGTATTGACTTTCGATACTGGCTTGGGAGAGTTGGAAGTGAGATTATACCCTGATAAGCAAAATCTAATAAAGGTAGAAGTAGAAGATCAAGAAAAGTGGAAAAAATTACAGAATTGTGAGGAACGAATAGGGGAAAAATGTTTGCTTGGTGGGTGTTCAGTACGTGATGCTATTGAACGAGGTTTTTTTACTAGATCTGGAGAGTTGATTCGTTCTGAAACAATTAGTCAATCTGATGCAACAAAAGTGGGCCCTTGGGCAAAGCGCGAAAAAATGAGAAAAGCTTCAAGTCTTGAAGAAACAGTAGGCCGTTCTCTATAATGAAGTGAGGGAGTGTTAAATAAACCATACGCGTCAAGTTAAGGAAAAGTGTAAGTAAAGTTGATAGAGTGAAGGAAAATAATAAGGTATAAATTCTCT
>NZ_CACTIU010000042.1:0-11344 GCF_902713635.1 Wolbachia endosymbiont of Cardiocondyla obscurior
TTGTCATTTAATCTGTACAGAGAAGATAAATAAATAGCTTCAGTTTCATGATAAGGGGGCTGGCGGAGTTTGTCAAGAAAGTTTTTTCGTTTCTATTCCCAATAAAAGTGCGTTATATGGTTATGCAAGAAGTCTATTTACCCATTTGCTTAACTTTCTCTCTACTTTTTTTGAGTAAGGCCGCTATTGGCATGACAGACATTCATCGTAGTCAATATCTGTTTTTTGTTGCAATATTTCACTTTTTTTGAATATGTCATGCGAGACCTTATCGGCTCTCTGCATTGATTGTGATCTGCAGTAATATAAGCTCTTCAATCCTTTTTTCCAAGCAAGCATGTGTATTTTGTGCAAGTAACGTTTATGTACGTTGGCAGGTAAGAACAGATTTACTGATTGAGATTGACAAATATACGAAGTTCTATCACTTGCATGTTCTATAATCCATCTTTGGTCAAGCTCGTACGCTGTTTTAAATGTCAATTTTTCATGCTCACTAAGAAAATCTAAATGCTGAACGGAACCCTCGTTTGTTGAAATTGAAGACCATATTTTATCATTGTCTTGATTTTTTTCTGCTAATAGTTTTTGCAAGAATTTATTTCGCACTACAAATGAACCTGTAAGTGTCTTTTGTATGAATACGTTTGCTGCGTATGGTTCTATTCCAGGGGAGGTATTACCTGCAATAATGGAGATCGAGGCAGTAGGAGCAATAGCGAGTTTGTGTGTAAACCTTTCCATTAGATCAACTTCTTTGGCATCAGAACATGCTCCCTTTTCTTCTGCTAATTTTTTAGAAACTATATCTGCTTGCTCGCGTAAATACTTAAATATTTTTTTATTCCATTGTTGTGCTGTTACTGATTCAAAAGGAACCATTTTGCTTTGTAAAAATGAGTGAAAGCCCATCACACCAAGACCAATACTGCGTTCTCTGGCTGCAGAATATTTTGCTCGCTGCATTTCATTCGGTGCTTTATTTATGAAATCTTCCAATACATTATCAAGAAAGCGCATTATATCTTCTATGAAGAGTTTATTGTCTTTCCATTCTTCGTAGTACTCAAGGTTTACGGATGATAGACAACACACAGCAGTGCGTGACTTATTCAGGTGATCATAACCTGTGGTTAAAGTTATTTCACTGCATAGATTTGACATCTTGATGTCTAAGTTGAGCTTTTTGTAAGATTCTGGCTTATTGTTATTTGTTGCATCAAGGAAAATAATGTAAGGTTCTCCAGTTTCAACTCTTGCTGTTAATATTTTGATCCATATATCCCGCGCTTTTACAGTTGAAATAACCTTATTGTTGTGAGGGCTTATTAAATTCCATTCTTGATCATTCTCAACAGCCTGCATAAATTTATCTGTTACTATTACAGCATGATGTATATTTAACGCTTTGCGATTTGGGTCACCGCCTGTTGGCTTGCGTAAATCTAGAAACTCTTCTATCTCCGGATGAGATACAGGAAGGTAGACTGCTGAACTTCCTCGCCTTAGGGATCCCTGACTAATTGCAAGCGTTAGAGCATTTTGCACTACAATAAATGGAACAATTCCTGATGTTTTGCCGCTACCCTTTACGCTTTCGCCTATTGAGCGTAAATTTCCCCAATAACTACCTATGCCTCCTCCACGTGCAGCAAGCCAAACATTTTCGTTCCATAGATCAACTATTCCCTGCAAGCTGTCTTCGGTTTCATTAAGAAAGCAAGAGATAGGTAACCCTCTCTTAGTGCCACCATTGCTGAGTATTGGTGTTGAAGGCATGAACCACAAGTTGCTCATGTAGTCATAAAGACGCTGCGCATGTTCTTTATTATCAGAATAGTAATTAGCAATACGTGCAAAGAGGTCTTGATAACTTTCATTTTCTATTAAATACCTGTCTGATAGAACTGCTTTTCCAAAGTCGGTTAATTTGCTGTCCTTTGCGTAATTAATGGTAATGTTATTCATAAAGTTCCTTTTATTCTTTTATTATATATAGGTACTTAAAAGTCATTTTGAGCGATTTTTAAGTTAGGTTTTTCGGATTTTTTTTTGATGCTGTAATGCAAACAAGATACCGTCAACCTGACTGCCATATATTTTACAGTAACTCATATAACTTATTTGCATATTTATTTCTTTTGCAACATGTTGAACATAACTTTCTGAGTGACGAAAATAGTCTCCTTTGTTTACAAAGTCAATACCTTCACCTTCCTTTCTTCTTATTAAACATACAATAACTCCTTTTTTGCTCGTAGATCTTTTTGCTAATTCCAACTCTTCTTGAAAGTCATGTAGATAATGTAGCACTTCAGCAAAGATAATTACATCATACTGCTGGTTTTTCTCTTGTTTAAGAAACTCTTTCATTTCCATATGTATTAATTCATTGTAAACAGGCTTACCTTTTATAAAGCATCCTCTTGCGATATTTAGCATTCTACTTGAAATGTCAATTCCTGTTATATGGTTTCCAATACTATTTATTTTCAAGAAATGACCACATATTCCAGTTCCACAACCAAGGTCGAGTATATTGAGCTCAGAAGTGGAGTTGTTGAAGATTTTTGTAATTATCATGTGTACAAGTTCATGCCCTCTATATTGTTTGGCAATCAACCAATGCTCAACAAAATATTCACCTGTGTAATCAAAATATTGTCTTATGAGGTTTTTTGGCAATTCTGTAATAGGCGCTGAGTTTGTCATTTTTTTTATATAGTAAGACGCCTCCTCGTGGTCATTATCTAATTTTAGTGCCCTTGTTAAATAATTATAAGCTTTGTTAGTATTCCCTACCGCAAAATGACACCTTCCGATGTTATACCAGACTATAGGTAAATGGGGGTAAAATATGCTAATTAACCAAAATCGTAACTTTGCATCTGATATGCTACCTTTATAAAAGTGATATAAACCGATTTCAATGTTGGTGTTTAACAGGTTCTTAGATTTTTTAAGAAGCACTGTCATTTCTTTATGAAGAGTATTATATTTATTCACAATGAAGTGTTTTACTTTCTTAATATTTAATACGCCAATGAGCTTAGACATACAATTTAAAGCAACGTTTTTTATAAAAGAGAGATTACTTTTCATACGTTAGAAATACTCCGAATGTTTATTATCATTTTTAGGCAATTGATTTTAACACATTTTATCTTACAAAATATCTTTTTTATTAATTTTTACTGTATATATAAGTTTACCACATATTTCTCAGATTATACTGTTTAGGATTGCTAGTATATTGTTGTTGATAATATAAGTAAATGTTTTGTGCAAAAAGGCGTTGACATATTATTTATTAGGTTATAACATATAAAAGATTAATTTAGTTTTTAGATGTTTGACAAGTTTTATGGTAGAGATTAATTTAATCTCAATTCAATTTTAATAATATTTAACTCTGCATATTCTGCATATAGTCGGATAAATAAATTATTAAGAGCACTTGATGGATGCCTTGGCGTTAAGAGGCGATGAAGGACGTGGCAGGCTGCGATAAGCTGTGGGGAATTGTCAACAAATTTTGATCCGCAGATTTCCGAATGGGGAAACCCAACTAGTTTAGCTAGTTATTACGTACTAAGTATGTAAAGCAAACTTGGTGAACTGAAATATCTAAGTAGCCAAAGGAAAAGAAATCAACCGAGATTCTGTTAGTAGTGACGAGCGAAAGCGGAAAAGGCTAGTGATTTAAGAATAAGAATTAGAATACTCTGGAAATAGTAACCATAGAAGGTGATAGTCCTGTATAAATAGAAAGTTTTTAAATCCTTGAGTAGAGCGGGGCACGTGAAATCCTGTTTGAATATGGGGGGACCATCCTCCAAGCCTAAATACTCCTTAACGACCGATAGTGAACAAGTACCGTGAGGGAAAGGTGAAAAGAACCCCGGGAGGGGAGTGAAATAGAATCTGAAATCAAGTGCTTACAAACAGTTGGAGCTCTATATCAATTTATTGATATTTAGAGTGACAGCGTACCTTTTGCATAATGGGTCAGCGAGTTAATCTATGAAGCAAGCTTAAGCCGTTAGGTGTAGGCGTAGCGAAAGCAAGTCTGAATAGGGCGTTTTAGTTTTATGGATTAGACCCGAAACCAAGTGATCTAGTCATGACCAGATTGAAGGTGTGGTAAAACACACTGGAGGATCGAACCAGTTAATGTTGCAACATTATTGGATGAGTTGTGATTAGGGGTGAAAGGCCAATCAAACTTGGAAATAGCTGGTTCTCCGCGAAATCTATTTAGGTAGAGCGTTGTATGTATGTTGTTGGGGGTAGAGCACTGGATAGACTAGGGGGATTCACCGTCTTACCAAATCTAACTAAACTCCGAATACCAACAATTAATTATACAGCAGGCACACTACGGGTGCTAAGTCCGTGGTGAAGAGGGAAACAACCCAGATCACTATCTAAGGTCCCAAAATTACAGCTAAGTGGGGAAGGAAGTAGAAAAACCATTACAGCTAGGAGGTTGGCTTGGAAGCAGCCATCCTTTAAAGAAAGCGTAACAGCTCACTTGTCTAAATAAGTTTTTCTGCGCCGAAAATGTACCGGGGCTAAAGCTGTATACCGAAGATGTGAGTGCTTATTGATTTCGATCAATAGGCGCGGTAGCGGAGCGTTCCGTAAGTCTGTGAAGGTGGTTTGTGAAAACTGCTGGAGATATCGGAAGTGAGAATGCTGACATAAGTAGCGTAAAAGAGTGTGAAAAACACTCTCACCAAAAATCTAAGGGTTCCTACGTTAAGTTAATCTGCGTAGGGTTAGTCGGTTCCTAAGGCGAGTCCGTAAAGGAGTAGTCGATGGCAATTAGGTTAATATTCCTAAACCTCTTAAGTGTGACGGGTTTCGTATTTGTATAGATCTTATTGGATTGATCTATGCTTAAAAGAAGCTCCAGGAAATAGCACTTATATTTATGAGGCCGTACCGCAAACCGACACTGGTGGATGAGTAGAGTATACTAAGGTGTTGAAAGAATGATGTTGAAGGAACTCGGCAAATTATACCTGTAACTTCGGAAGAAGGGTAACCTGCTTTTAGGCAACTATGAGTAGGTGGCACAAAATAGGGAGTAGCGACTGTTTACTAAAAACACAGGACTCTGCAAACACGTAAGTGGAAGTATAGGGTCTGACGCCTGCCCGGTGCTGGAAGGTTAATAGGAAGGGTGCAAGCTCCGAATTGAAGCCCCAGTAAACGGCGGCCGTAACACTGACGGTCCTAAGGTAGCGAAATTCCTTGTCGGGTAAGTTCCGACCCGCACGAATGGCGTAACGATTTCTCCACTGTCTCCAACATCACTTCAGCGAAATTGAATTCCCCGTGCAGATGCGGGGTACCCGCGGTTAGACGAAGAGACCCCGTGCACCTTTACTATAGCTTTACATTGCTATTAAAAGTGTGATGTGCAGGATAGGTGGGAGACTTTGAAGTTATGGCGCTAGCTATAATGGAGTCAACCTTGAGATACCACCCTTTACACTTTTGATATCTAACTATGTTTCATTATCTGGAACTAGGACATTGTATGGTGGGTAGTTTGACTGGGGCGGTCGCCTCCTAAAAAGTAACGGAGGCGTGCGAAGGTAAGCTAGAGCTGGTCGGAAATCAGCTTGATAGTATAATGGCATAAGCTTGCCTGACTGCGAGGCTGACAAGCCAAGCAGAGACGAAAGTCGGTCATAGTGATCCGGTGATTCTGTATGGAAGGGTCATCGCTCAACGGATAAAAGGTACGCCGGGGATAACAGGCTGATGGTGTTCGAGCGTTCATAGCGACGACACCGTTTGGCACCTCGATGTCGACTCATCACATCCTGGGGCTGAAGAAGGTCCCAAGGGTTCGGCTGTTCGCCGATTAAAGTGATACGTGAGTTGGGTTTAGAACGTCGTGAGACAGTTCGGTTTCTATCTGCCGTGGGTGAAGGAAATTTGAGAAGGTCTGACTCTAGTACGAGAGGACCGAGATGGATATACCTCTGGTGTACCAGCTGTTATGCCAATAGCATCGCTGGGTGGCTATGTATAGATGGGATAATTGCTGAAAGCATATAAGCAAGAAACCCTCTTCAAAAAGATTTCCCAATTAAGGCCGTGGAAGACTACCACGTTGATAGGCTAGGTGTGGAAGTATGGTAACATGTGAAGCTAACTAGTACTAATAGCCTGATTGATTTATTTGCTTTCTATATGTGTGTATGCAGTGTTAAATATTAAGTTAAAATTGTTAAGTTAGAAATTTTTATTGACTTGGTGGCTATAGCAAAAATGAACCACCCGATCTCATCTCGAACTCGGAAGTGAAACTTTTTAGCGCTGATGGTACTTGAAAAGGGAGAGTAGGTCGCCGCCAAGTTTATAAAAATTTCTTTGTTAATTAGACAGTAGGTATACTTATATTTTAACTTTCTTGTTTTGTTACTATTCTTTAAGTTTTTACTTTAACTACGATATCTTTTTTTTCTTATATGTTCTTGGTCATTTTCTACATTATTTAGCATTGTTCCTACTTCCCCTAATTGATTCCCTTTTGAAGGAGAATTACTGATTTCTGGTAATATTACATTACCTCCCACTTTTTTAAATAATTCTTCTTGTTGGCGAAATGCTGACCTCCAATCTGTTCCTGTTCCTTTAGGAAGAAATAAGAATTGATACATCTGACCAAAGCCTGTGTTATTTACCTCTTTTATATGCTCTACCATTCACCACACCCATTAACTATTTTTAAAAATTTTACCTATATTATCATAAAAAATATAGTTGTAAATACCTTAATTGAGATTTTTTTTTATTTTATCTTTTTTAAGCAAATAGTTAGATCTTTTTGTAAATTTTTATAACTTGCTTGCATAATGTTTCTATGAGTTAGTATTATGTAGTAGTACCCTATATTACTTATATTTAAAATGTTAATTTTAGCAAGCATTCGTAGTTGCCTTTTTATTTTATTTCTTTTTGCTGCTTTTCCGGTTTTTTTACTGATAGCCAGACCTACTCTAATAGTATGAATGTACTTTTCAGGTTCTCTTTCTTTTATAGCGTACAGTGATATATAAAGCCCACGATAAAAAAGACTGTTGAGTGCTAACTTATTTTTGAAAGCAGAAGAAAAATCTTTTTTTTTATACTTACTATGCGCATAATTTGTTACACCCTAATGAACGGCGCCTATTAAGGATTTTTCTTCCAGCTCTTGTTGCCATACGTGAACGAAATCCGTGTCTGCGCTTTCTTATCAAATTTTTTGGTTGAAATGTTCTCTTCATTGTTTTTATATTAATATAATTATTTATTTTAAATTGTTTTACTTTATTGTCAAATAATGGTGAACTTGTATGACATTTTCGTAGAATAAAATTTGATGCATGGAAGAATGAATTCGGTGATAGTCATACCTGTCTTACTAATCCTTTTATTTTGTTTTAGTAGGTTTCAAGAAGTAAATAAGGTTAAATCTTATCTATATCTTAGTTGTGTATGGATGCTAACTTGGTTGTTAGTATTCTATAATAATTGTTTTGTAACTTTTATTTCTATAGCGTTACTTTTTTTCATGCTTGCTTTTATCTTTAAAAATAAAAGAAATAAGATAATAAAACTTTCGTTATTTGTGGCTTTGGCCATATCATTTTTTATCACTTTATTTATAATGCTGTCTATTTTTATTCAATCCATTAGTTTTTTTAATAAAGTAGCTATTTCAGAATTCTTGTTTTGCTTGAAATGGGGCCACAATGTAGTCACTATCAATGAAGAGAAGATAGGATGTTTTGGTATAGCGCCGCTTTTAGTTGGTACATTACTTATAACTATTATAGCAATGTTAGTTGTCGTTCCGCTTGGTTTATTTTCTGCAATATATATTAGTGAATATGCGAGTGAGAAAGTGCGTTATATTGTTAATACAACTTTGCAAGTTTTGTCTGCTATTCCTACGGTTGTATATGGATATTTCGCGGTTGTGTTTTTGTCTTTCTTTATAAAGCAGGTAGCAAATTTTTTTGGTTTAAGTATACACTCAGAAAGTGCCTTAGTTGCCGGTTTATCGATTGGGATAATGATTCTTCCTTTTATTATTTCTTTACTCGAAGATGCCATAAGATCTGTTCCAAAAAGCTTGCGTTATGGCTTCATGGCACTTGGTGCAACTCCAGCGGAAACTATATGGCATATAACAATACCTTATGCAATGCCTACAATTTTAAGTGCAATTTTATTGTCAATTTCAAGAGTGATAGGTGAAACAATGATTGTGCTAATGGCTGTGGGAATCAACGCAAATTTGACTTTTAACCCTCTTAATTCAGTTACTACCATTACCGTGCAGATCGCTACATTACTTACCGGAGATCAGGATTTCAATAGTGTACAAACTCTTGCTGCTTATGCGCTTAGTTTAGTATTGTTTATTATTACTTGGCTATTAAATGCATTTGCATTGTTTGTAATGAAGCGTAACTAGTAAGCGTTTTAATGTTGCAAAATTTCTATTAATAATATAAAATTTATTTTCTTTAGAAGTTCTTTTATGGAATTATAGTGTTAGGTGATAAAAATAAAGAGATGAATATAGGTAGAGCGATTAAGGTAACTCAAGCAGTTGTTGATATAAAATTTGAAGGTGAATTGCCTAAAATATTTAATGCTTTAAAAAGCAAACTAAAATATAAGGATAAGGAGCTGGTTTTAGAAGTTTCGCAGCATATAGGTGACAATATAGTTCGTTGTATTGCTATGGATAGCACAGATGGCATGTCAAGGGGGGATGAATTTGTTGATACAGGTGCACCAATATCGGTGCCAATTGGGCGTTCAACTTTAGGAAGGATTTTTAATGTTGTTGGAGAGCTTATAGATGAGTGTGGTCCACTGAAGGGAAAGTATAACTTAGAGCCTATACACAGAGCACCTCCAAGTTTTACTGAACAGAGAATACAGGAAGAAGTTTTAGTTACGGGAATAAAAGTTATAGATCTTCTTGCACCTTATCTTAAAGGAGGAAAAATTGGCTTATTTGGTGGAGCCGGTGTTGGTAAAACAGTCCTAATAATGGAATTAATTAATAATATAGCAAAAGCTCATAAAGGATTTTCTGTGTTTGCCGGGGTAGGGGAGAGAACGCGTGAAGGTAACGATCTTTATCACGAGATGATCACTTCAAATGTAATAAATATAAATGAGCATGAAAAATCTCAAGCTGTTTTGGTTTATGGTCAGATGAATGAGCCTCCTGGAGCAAGGGCTAGAGTTGCTTTAACAGCACTTACTATGGCAGAGTATTTTCGTGACCGTGAAAACCAAGATGTTCTATTTTTTGTGGATAATATCTTTAGATTTACACAAGCTGGTTCTGAAATTTCTGCTTTACTTGGAAGAATACCGTCAGCTGTTGGTTATCAGCCAACCCTTGCAACTGATATGGGTGCAATGCAAGAAAGAATAGCTTCAACAACTTCTGGCTCTATTACTTCTGTGCAAGCTATATATGTTCCTGCGGACGATTTGACTGATCCAGCCCCAGCAACTACATTCTCTCACCTTGATGCAACCACAGTGTTGTCAAGGCAAATAGCTGAAATGGGAATATACCCTGCTGTTGATCCACTTGATTCAACTTCTCAGTCTTTATCTGCTGAAATCATTGGTGAAGAACATTATAATGTAGCTTCTGAGGTGAAACGTATATTGCAAACTTATAAATCACTGCAAGATATTATCGCAATACTTGGTATGGATGAGCTATCTGATGAAGATAAAATTATTGTTGATAGGGCTCGTAAGATTCAGAAATTTCTTTCTCAACCTTTTCACGTTGCAGAAATATTTACTGGCATGCCTGGTAAATTTGTTTCACTTTCTGATACTGTTTCCAGTTTTAAAGGGATTGTTGAAGGCAAATATGATCACTTACCAGAGGCTGCTTTTTATATGGTGGGGAATATAGATGAAGCAATAAAAAAGGCTGAATTAATACAAGCTGAAGCTAAATAAAAGTTAAAGATTATGAATACTTTTAAAGTGCAATTTTTCTCTCCTGATGATCAAATTTCATTCAGTGGAGTGGTTTCTCTTTCAGTAACTGGGCTCGAAGGGGAGCTTATGATTTTAGCTCACCATGCTCCTTACTTAATTTATTTATTGCCTGGTATGATTACTGTTAAAATGAGTAACCAAACAGAAAAGAAGGTTGTAATTGATAGTGGCGTATTAGAAGTTGCAAATAATAATTGTAGCATTATAACAAGTCAAATTCAGGTTTTTGATCGTGCAATTCATGATGAGAAATCGTTTAAAAATAAGAGAATTAGTATATATTTAAGTTATCTTGATGAGAAGTTTCTTTCTTAGTTATTTTAGGCAAAAAGTCAATTATCATTCAAGTGGCTATAAGATTTTTGCTCAGGGGGCTCTTTTTTGTCATCCCAGAAACCCCGGGGTGTCATCCCAGTGTCGGAGTACTTTAGGTGTATGATCCCAGAGTGTGATGGTATGGGACCATACACCTAATCAAATAAAAATTAAAGAAGGAGAGTTGGTTGTAACGGTTGGAGATAACGACTTTGTTTTACCTGGAATTTACGTTGGATAAACTACAAAAAATAACAGGTAAAAATCAACGTAAATTTAAGATAAATCGATTTTATTAGTATTATCAAATCAAAATCTGTTTTTAATTAATCAATAATACTTTTTTACATATTTTCATCCCCTTTCATGGATTTTTTAATTTTATAGATGATATCTAATATTATTAGAAGCATTGTAAAATATCTTATGAGAAAAATTATAAAATATATTAGCATTATTGGTATTGCATGTTTAGTATTGTTATTTTTTATATCTAATGTGGAAACACGCGTAAAAACACAGGAAGAACAATTATTCCTAGCTGTAGAAGATGGTAATGCACAAGAAGTAAAACTATTACTCAAAAATGGTGCAGACCCAAATTGACCTTACCCAGAAAAAGTAGAGAGAAAGTTAAGACGTTTTTATCATGAGAATAAATTGTGCAGGAATGCAATAGTTAATAGTAGAATGTCTACGTTATTTGTTATAAAAGATTTCTATGTATTCAAATATGGCAGTTCTGGTTTGTTGAGCGAGAAGTATCAATAAGCAGCTCCCTTTTAAGTGAACTTTTCTGCAACAGAGTTATCGTAACAACAGCCCTTATGGCTCATGCTGGAAATGATGTTTTTTGTATTCAATAGAAATTGGTAATTTTGAGAGGTATACTGTGACCCTTGATCGCTATGTAACAGCAGATTTTTATCGGGTTTGCGTTTATCAACGGCCATCAATAAAGAATCTATAACTA
>NZ_CACTIU010000043.1:0-11195 GCF_902713635.1 Wolbachia endosymbiont of Cardiocondyla obscurior
ACTGGCATGACACCCATTTGTTCCTATAGTTGTCTTTTCTCGTCTACCTTATTTTGCCACTCTGCTGAACAGATACATAAAGAAAGTGGAAAATTGGACATTCTCAACTCGGCTCCTGCAGATTAAAAATTAAGTTGAATAAAAATTGGATTTGACGCAGTTTTTTCCCATAGTTTAAGAAATTAAAAGTTTAACGATTAGAATTATAATTACAAACCACAATAAAAAATAGACTTTTCCATTTGATTTATTTTTAATTTGGATGTTTTCTAATTTTTTATCAGCTATTAGGTTTAATTTTTCTATAAGGCTAAATATCCCTTGGATTGTTTTTACAGGATAAGAACTTCTAATTTTTTCCCTATACCCTATTTTACTTTCATGTTGACTGCTTATCCACGCTTCAACTACTTTCCACATATTGATTTCTGGGTAGATCTTTCTACATGTCCCTTCCAGTAAAATCATAGTTTTCTGCAGCAATAACAATTGTGTTTGAACTTTCATATCAAAATCACCAGTTATTTTTAATAGCTGAGCAAGTAAACTAGCAAATGAAATCTTCTGTATAGGCTGCCCAATAATGGGTTCACCTATTGCCCTGCAAGCTGTGACAAAATTTCTATGCTGTGATGAAACGTAACCAGCTTTAAAGTGCATTTTTGCAACGTGATCATAATCCCGATTTAAAAAGCCTTTGAGTATCTCTATAACGTAATAGCATGTCTCACGATCTATTCTACCCATGATTCCACAATCCAGAGCAATAATATTGTTATTACTATCAACCATTAGATTTCCAGGATGCATATCAGCATGAAAAAAACAATCCCTGTATACCTGATTACAAAACGATTCTATAAGATTGATAGCTATTTGCTTATGATTATTCAGTTTTTCAACTTCGTATATTGGCGTTGCTTCTATCCATTCTAATGTTAAAACCTTTTTCGAAGTTCTATTCCAATCTACTTCAGGTACGTAAAAACCTCTGTCATTTTTTGTGTTTTCCTTTAGTTCCGAAGAGTGAGCAGCTTCAAAACGTAGATCTAACTCTAATCGGCAAATTTCAGCAAAAGTTTTAACTAATTCAATTGGCCTCAGCCTTTTTGATTGTTCGCTAAATTTTTCTGCAATTTCTGCGAGCCAAGAAAGCATTTTTATATCCCTTGAGAATGTTTTCTCAATATTTGGCCTTAAAACCTTCACAGCAACTTCCTTACCCTCAGTTGTAACCGCTCTATGCACCTGAGAAATCGATGCTGCTGCAATTGGCTTTTCAGAAAAGCTTGAAAAAATGTCGCTCAATTTACAATTAAACTCACTTTCTATAGTTTTAACTGCTATTTTATGTGAAAACGATGGCAATCTATCACATATCAATAACAAGTTATTTGTTATATCTTCATTTAAAACATCAGTACGTGATGAGATAGACTGCCCAAACTTAATGAACACCGGACCTAATTTTTCAAGAGCACACTTTAGCTTGTGGCCTTGTATTTTATTTATTGATTTTTTTGATGGTGGAAGTAAATAAGGTAATATATTGTAACGCGTCAGCACCGTAGTTATGTGCAGAAGACGCAAAATATTTTGAATCATTTCGCTGCGTAACTGCTAAATATTTCATTTAGGGTTCTATTTTTCATAATCTCATCAGGCTTGCCTTGGCAATAGATAGTATTATTTATACAAATTATGTAATCTGAGGATGGTAGAGCAGAGTTAAGATCATGAGAAGTCATAAGAATCGATACCAATCGTTTTTTTGCTATTTTATTTATAATATCATAAAATTTAGCCCGCGCGTTAATATCCATTGCACTAACTGGTTCATCTAGAATGATCAAGTCAGGCTCTGCAATTAAACAACGTGCAAGTAGCAATAATTGTGTTTGCCCTGCAGAAATTTCTAACACTTGATTCTTCAAAATGTTACCGATACCAACCAACTCTATCGTTTCTGTAATAATGGATTGATTTTTCTTTAGTCTTTTCAAGGAGCTATTTAAAAGAAAATATTCAACTGTTATTGGCATCAAATTACTAATACTAAAATTTTGCGGCATGTAGCTAATTTTTGTGTTCTCAGCTAACACAATATTTCCAGTATAATTTTTATTTATACCAGCAATTGCTTTCACTAAAGAGGTTTTACCTCCACCATTTGGACCAAGTATTGTAATTATGTCTCCTCTTTCCATGAACATATTGATATTGTCAAGGATTCTTTTACCATCATATGCGAGAGCAAGATTTTCTATTTTTAGAACACGATTATTGACATTATTCAATTTATTGACAAAATTTAACTTCTTCTCAACGTTTATATGAGACATTTACTGACTTTTTTTCTATTACTTTCATTTACACTATACTATAATATCGCCTTTTCATCCAATTTAAAAGTTGTAGCTACAATCAAACCTATCCACTCACTTGTAGCTTCTGTTACAGAAGGGATTTTAGAACCGGAATTGCTTGGCTATGCAACATCTGCACATAATTATATATTAAAGCCATCTGATGCGAGTAATTTAGAATCAAGTGACGTTATATTTTATGTTGACGATAACTTAGAGACGTTTGTTCAAACTTTCGCCAAAAATAATAAAGAACTAGTGCAATTGTCAAAGGCAATCAACCTACTTCCTACTCGGCCACATTCATTTTCTAGAAAAATCACTCACATTCAAGATGAAAAAGATTTACACATGTGGCTGAGTCCCGAAAATGCAAAGAGCATGATACTTTCTATAAGTGCAACATTGTCTGACATAGATAAAGGAAATTCCCATCGATACAGTTCTAATGCAACAAAAGCTATAAAAAAAATAGACCAAGAAGTAAAAGAAATCATGAAAGAACTGAATGATTTTAAAAATCAAAAATACATCGTTACTCATGATGCTTATCAATATTTTGAAAAATATTTCGGTCTAAATCATCCAAGCGCTATTCTTTCCATAGAAGAGGATTCTTACATAGGTATGAAGAGTTTAATGAAGCTAAAAAAGATAATGAAGGAAGAAAACGTTAAATGTATATTTGCTCATTCACAGGAAGATAGCATAAAGCCTAACGCCCTTTCTAATGACGCAAAAATGGTAGTTCTTGATCCTATTGGATCAGACATAGAGCCTGGAAAAGATGCATATCTAGCTATAATCAATAGCATTGCACAAAATTTTAAGTCTTGTTTTGTTGAGTAATAAGTTCCCTTTTAGCTTACTGTTTTATTGTTCTACAAATCAAGAAGAAGTGAGTTTACAACAAATGGTGTCATTCCAGTCTGGAATCCAGCTTTTTCATAATCATCAAAACGTTGTATTTTAACATAAAACGGCTACTTTTATGCTTACTAACTTAATAAAATTCCTGGATCCCAGACTGGGATGACATCGTAGGGGTGCTGGCCTGATAACCGTCATCCCGCTACTTGTTAGCGGGATCTAGAGATACCGCGAATGAATCGCGGTATGACGGTTCGCGGCGGCATGACGATAAGGTTTATACCTTGTCATCCCAGTGCTTGACACCGGGGTTGATTTATCTTGTCTACCTTATTTTGCCACTCCGCTGAACGGATACCATATTATGCAGGTTTAGAATTATGCTTTATTCTTACGTTTATGTCTTGGCCCAATACAATCAATAAGTTAAGCAAGTATTCTAAGGAGAACCCTTCGATTTTTGACCTATTGATTTGAGATACTTTAGGTTGATCAATCTTTAGAGCGTTTGCTGCTTTTTTCTGTGTTGTGTACTTCTTACTTATTAATTGTGCAATGACCTTTATTAATTTCAGTTTTGTATCTTTCACATCCCCCAACTCTACTATTATAGGATAACTTAATTGTAAATTTTGCATAATAATAAAATTCCTTATAAAAAAATTACTTTAGTTTTTCTTCTTTAAATAACACATGCCTTCTGACTACTGGGTCATACTTCCTAAACTCCAGTTTTTTGGTGAGCTTTTTTGGATTACGCTTTTTTACATAAAAATAGCCAGTTGATTTTTCTTCACCAGTTTTTGTTATCTTGATTGCAGTGCTGACTAACTTAACGAGCAAAGAAGCATTTTTTTTCGCCATACTTATAATGATATAATAAATTCTATGCGAGTTTATTACGCAAAATACTAAAAGTCAATCGAATAATGCAGATTGCAAAATCCTTGACAATCAACAGTGCATTAAGTAGCATAAAGTTAACTTCAGAATAAAAAGCAAACGGTAAATAAGTGACAAATAGTGGTAAAAGGGTATTATTGATAGAAAATTCTATCTGTTCTAATGAGGTAAGGGTTGCCTTGTCAATTAATAACAAGGTTGTAGAATTTGAACAAGAATTCAAGGAAAAAAAACAATTAAGAGGTAATATATACGTTGCTTATATAAAGCGTATAGAGCCTTCTTTGCAAGCCGTATTTATTGAATATGGGAAAAATAAGCAAGGTTTTTTGTCTTTTTCCGAGATATCTCTAGATTACTTCAACATTCCAGAAAAAGAAAAGGAAACTATCTTTGAGGGCTACTCAAATGACGATTGTATAGAAGAAGCCTCAGCAAATGTTTCTTCAGATTCTGCAGCTAGTAAGAATGTCAACGGATCAGGTAGTGGTTTTGTAAGAGAGGTACCTTTATATAAAAAATACAAATTACAAGATGTTATTTCAGTAAATCAAAAAGTATTGGTCCAGCTAACTAAAGAGGAACGAGGCAATAAAGGAGCTTCATTTACAACATACATAACTTTAGTGGGTAGATACTGTGTTTTCATGCCAAATTCCATGAGTAAAGGTGGAGTGTCTCGCAGAATTGAAGATGCTAATGTCAGAAAGCAGTTAAAGGAGATACTGAGTTCAATAAACTTGCCAAAAAGATCAGGTTTAATAGTAAGAACTGTTGGTTCAGGAAAAAATAAGAAAGAAATTGAGCAGGATTACAATTACTTATCCTCATTATGGCAGAGCATTCAAAAAAATGCCTTCTCTGTAAACGTTCCATCATTAATTTACAATGAAGCAGATGTAATTATGAGATCTGTTCGTGATTTTTGTAGCGATGGTATAGAAGTTATAGTGTCTGGAAAGGAAGCTTTTGAGGCAGTTAGGCAATATGCTAACAATGCACTAAAAGGTAGTAAGTTGCGCTATAGATTGTATAGAGGTTATGCTCCGATCTTTACTTACTACGGAATCGAAGATCAAATTTCTGAGTTATATAGCAATAGAGTAGAATTGCCATCTGGTGGGTCTTTGATAATAACTTTAACTGAGGCGTTTGTTTCAATAGACGTAAATTCAGGAAAGATGACAGGAGAAGATAGCATAGAAGAAACAGCTTATAGAACCAACATGGAAGCAGTACCTGAAATATCAAGACAGGTGAATCTTAGGGGCCTATCAGGATTAATAGTAGTCGATTTTATTGATATGTTGAAATATCAGTATTGCAGAGCTGTTGAGTCTGCTATAAAGCAAGCGTTTAAAGATGATAAAGCTAAAGTTCAATTTAGCTACATAAATGACTTTGGTTTAATGGTATTTTCAAGACAAAGAATTAAACCAAACATACAAGAAATTAATACTACAGAGTGTTTACACTGCAAAGGTACTGGAAGAGTAAAATCAAACGAAGTAATTGTTTCATCAATACTAAGGGATTTACAACATATTGCTAACAAGAATCGAAATAAGTCTTTTGATTTAGTAGCACACAGTGCAGTTATAGCGCACATTTTTAATAACAAACGCAATACAGTTTCTACAATCGAAAAAGAGTTTAATATTACATTGAACGTTAGTATTGATAACAGTTTAGATGTAAATACATTTGTTTTAAAACAAGGAGATGATGTTAATTTAAACGGTTATAAGCCATTACAGAACTCTGGATACCAAATTGGGGATAGCAGCAATGAAGAAGCTGATAATTCAAATAAACTACGAGGCAATTTTTGGCTGACTAAGTGGCTTTCGCGCCTTTTAAGTTCTAATAACTAATTAGAAACCTAAATTGGGCTTGTAATTAATGAGCCCTATACTTATATATTCTTATATCAGATAATATTTACAATGGGGTACTCATTATGGGAAGAGCAATAGGCATAGATCTCGGAACAACAAATTCTTGTGTTGCAATAATGCAGGGCAAGGATACAAAGGTAATAGAAAATAAAGAAGGGGCAAGAACTACTCCATCTATAGTTGCATTGACTTCTTCAGGAGAAAGGTTGATTGGTGCTCCAGCAAAAAGGCAAGCAACCACCAATGCAAGTAATACCTTTTTTGCTACTAAGAGATTAATAGGCCGTCAATATAGTGATCCTGAGATGAAAAATCTAAGTGTACCATACAAAGTATTTGCAGCAAAAAGTGGTGATGCATGGGTTAAAACAACTGATAATAAAGAATATTCTCCTAGTCAAATTGGTGCATTTATACTACAAAACATGAAAGAGGCAGCAGAAGCTTATCTTGGAGAGGAAGTAAAAGATGCTGTGATAACAGTGCCAGCATACTTCAACGACTCTCAACGTCAAGCAACAAAAGATGCAGGAAAAATTGCCGGATTAAATGTACTCAGAATAGTAAATGAACCGACTGCTGCAGCACTTGCTTATGGTCTTGATAAGAAACATGGGCACACAATAGTAGTATATGACCTTGGTGGTGGTACATTTGACGTTTCAATACTTGAAATAGGTGATGGAGTTTTCGAAGTGAAAGCAACAAACGGTGATACCCATCTTGGAGGTGAAGACTTTGATAATGGAGTAGTGAGTTATTTACTAGATGAATTCAAGAAAAGTAATGGCATTGATTTGAAAAATGATCCAATGGCTATGCAAAGAATCAAAGAAGCTGCTGAAAAAGCGAAAATTGAATTATCAAGTGCAATGGAAACGGAAATAAATCTACCGTTTATTACAGCTGATGCAAGTGGTCCAAAACACTTAAATATGAAATTAACGAGAGCAAAACTTGAAAGCTTAGTGAATGATTTAATCGAAAGAACTATAGCTCCTTGTAAAAAAGCTCTTGAGGATGCTGGTTTGTCTGCTAGTCAAATTGGCGAAGTGGTTCTTGTTGGTGGCATGACTCGTATGCCAAAAGTCATAGAGAAAGTTAAAGAATTCTTTGGCAAAGATCCACATAGAGGAGTTAACCCTGATGAAGTTGTAGCAATTGGAGCTGCAATACAGGCGGGGATCATTCAAGGTGATGTAAGAGATGTGTTACTACTTGATGTGACCCCACTTTCTCTTGGTATTGAAACTCTAGGAGGAGTATTCACTCCACTTATTGAGCGTAATACTACAATTCCTACTAAAAAATCTCAGGTGTTTTCAACTGCAGAAGATAACCAAACAGCTGTTACAATTAAGGTGCATCAGGGTGAAAGAAAACTGGCAGTTGATAATAAGCTACTCGGTCAGTTTAGTTTGGAAGGGATACCTCCTGCTCCGCGCGGAAGGCCACAAATTGAAGTGACATTTGATATAGATGCAAATGGAATAGCACACGTTTCTGCAAAAGATAAAGCTACTGGAAAAGAGCAAAAAATACGCATTCAATCTTCAGGTGGTTTATCTGATGATGAAATAAATCGCATGGTAAAAGAAGCTGAAGAAAAAGCGCAAGAAGATGAAAAGCGCAAAAAGTTTATTGAAGTGAAGAATCAAGCGGATAGCTTAGTCCATTCTACAGAAAAGTCTCTGACAGAGTATGGTGATAAAGTTTCACCAGAAGATAGATCTGCTATTGAAAATGCAGTTAACGAATTAAAAGAAGTTAGTAAATCTGATAACATTGATGACGCTGATTCAATACAGCAGAAAGTTACTAATCTTTCTCAATTATCTATGAAACTTGGAGAAGCTATGTATCAAGCATCTCAACAAAATAGTGCTGAAAATGGCTTTTCATCAGAAGGAAATCCAAATGATAAAGAGGAAAAAGTAGTAGATTCTGATTATCAAGACATAGATAATAAAGAAGAGAATAAGTAATTGCGATTGTCATCCAAGTAGCTGATACTGGGATGACAAGAGGAGCATATTGTTGCTTAAAGAAACCATTATGGATATTATTAAAACAATAGAAGAAAAGATACGCGATTCGATAGATGTAATTGATATCAACATTATCGATGAATCAGCAAAGCATGCTGATCATTATTTTGCTTCATCTTCAACACTACCTTCACATATCAAGCTAATATTGATATCTGACAGCTTTATCGGAATGAACACTCTCAAAAGGCATAAATTGATCTATGAATTATTAAAGAGTGAGATAGAGCTAATACATGCAATTTCTCTTCACTTGTATACGCAAAACGAGTACAATTTAAAAAATAAATAATAAAAATGTGAAGGAAGAGTCTTTATTAGTTAAAGCAGGAAGAAAATTTAAGGACTATAAAGGTTCTATGAACCCGCCAGTTTATCATTCTTCTACCATATTATTCCCTACTTACAAGGACTACTTAAATGCAGCAAATGGAGAAAGTATATACGATGTAATCAACGATGATGTTGCAAGAGATTACAGCTATAGTAATGTTGGTACTCCCACTGTTCATTATTTTTCAAATGCACTGGCTGAAATTGAAGGGAGTGGACAAGCGCTTATTTTTCCTTCCGGACTATTTGCACTTACTTTTGCTATTTTGACTTTCACTAAAGCAGGCTCGCACGTTTTAATTCAAGATAATAGTTATTACCGACTTAGGAGGTTTGCAGAAAATGAGCTACCAAAAAGAGGAACAGAAGTAACTTTTTATGATCCAACACAGGATATAACTGATTTAATTCAGAGTAATACTTTATTGATAATGATCGAGACTCCTGGTTCTGTAACGTTTGAGATTTCGAATATAGAGCATATAGTAAAAGTTGCTAAGGAACATAAAATTGTGACCGTTTGTGACAATTCATGGGCCACTCCTTTGTTATTTAAGCCGCTTGATTATGGAGTTGATGTTGCACTATATGCGGTAACAAAGTATCTAGCCGGTCACTCGGATTTATTGATGGGGGCTGTTATTGCAGAAGGTGAAATTTTTAAATTGCTTTATGAGAGCTATAAAAACTATGGAGTGACCGTTCAATCGCACGACTGTTATCTTGCACATAGGGGGCTAAGAACACTGCACACACGTATGAAAAGGCACCAGAATACAGCAATGGAAGTGGCAAAATGGCTAGAAAAACATTCAAAAATCAAAAAAGTTTTGTATCCAGCACTTCCCTCCCATCCTCAACACGAATTATGGAAAAGTTACTTTAAAGGAGCAAGCGGCGTATTCAGTATAGTATTGGGTAGAGAATATTCATGTGAAGAACTAAGCTGCATGGTTGATCACATGAAAATTTTTGGTATCGGTGCTTCTTGGGGAGGGTGCGACAGTTTGATATTACCAATAGATCGTAGAGCTATGTCAAGATCTGTAATGAATTCAGATTATGGTGGAAGTTTCGTGCGAATATTTTGTGGACTGGAAGATCCTGAAGATTTAATCTCTGATTTAAATGCTGCACTAGCAAGGTTGCCATGTTCGGACATTAAAACTGACGAAGTAGAACGTGAAACTGAGAGAATTACTGCATAGTATCATTGATGTTAACTTTGATATTGAAATCAAAGGCGTCACATGTAATCCCAAGAAAATCAAGGAAGGTTATCTTTTTGTTTGTGTGTCAGAAAGGGATAGGATTTACATAGATCAGATATTATCTTGTGGAGCTAAAGCGATAATTGCAAGTGATTGCATAACAGAAGCTTCAAGCCTTGGTATCATTCCAACGCGTGATGCTGGAATCTGTATCTTCCACCCAAACCCTCAAGAAATATACAGCGAAATAGTCAGCAGGTTTTATCAATTCAAACAGCCAAAATATGTTGCTGCTGTAACAGGCACAAATGGCAAGACTTCAGTAGTAGAATTTTGCCGCCAGATCTGGCAAAACTCTGGCTACAATGCTGCGTCTATTGGAACACTTGGAACATGCATCAATAATGGTAGAAAAGGTAATAGCAACAGTCTTACCACTCCAGGTGCAGAAGACCTTTACGCAACATTGCGTGGTATAAGTGTAGAACACTTAGTGTTGGAATCATCAAGTCATGGGATTGATCAATACAGAATCCATGGATTAAAGTTGAGTGCTGCAGCTTTTACTAATTTCTCGCAAGATCATTTAGATTACCATAAAAGTCTTGGTGGATATTTAGAAACTAAAAAAAGGTTATTTTACGAAGTATTACCAGAAGGAAAAACAGCGATTTTAAATGCGGATATAGATGAATACGGCGCATTGCTTAAAATAGCTGAAAAACGCAGTAATAAAGTTGTGACTTATGGAAAAAAAGGCTCTGATATTACTTTATTAGAGCAAACATCAACCCCTAATGGTCAACATCTTACAGTAAAAATTGATAACCAAATTTACAATACATTTTTCCCAGTTTTAGGAAAATTTCAAGCATATAATCTGCTATGTGCAATTGGTATATCTGGATTAAATTACAGAGAAATATGCGTAGAAAAACTCGTTTCTCCACCAGGAAGAATGGAAAAAGTGAAACCTTTTGCATTCGTGGATTACGCTCATACTCCAAGTGCGCTTAAACAAGCCCTATTGTCTTTAAAATGGCATATCAACAAAAAAATAATTCTAGTTTTTGGATGCGGTGGAAATCGCGATCAGACGAAACGTTCAGAAATGGGCAAAATAGCACAAATGTATGCAGATAAAGTAATAATTACAGATGATAATTCGCGTGATGAAGATCCGGCAAAAATTCGCCACGATATTTTGCTACATTGCCCTGATGCACTGGAGATAGGAGGTAGGAGAGAAGCTATAGAGAAAGGCGTAGATATTGCCTATAACGAGGGTATGATTCTGCTAGTTGCAGGAAAGGGAAATGAGAAATTTCAAATTATAGGCAACCAAACTTTTGAATTTAGCGATGTTGAGGTTATTAAAAATCATGCCTTAACATACTGATTTTCGCAATGGGCTTACCTCCGCTAATGTGCGAATATTGAAGCAAAAGTGATGTCATCCCAGTGCTTGACACTGGGATGGCTTTGTTGCATAGTATAGTATTTTCTAAAATGAATGATAAATTTCCATTATGGTATTACCAACCAAAAGTTGTAAGTCTGTATATT
>NZ_CACTIU010000044.1:0-11189 GCF_902713635.1 Wolbachia endosymbiont of Cardiocondyla obscurior
ATACCAGAATAATAAGCTACTGATATTCTCCACCTTTTTTATCTTTAATCCATCATAGCTAGCGATGCAACAAAGCCCACCGATTCATTCTACTGCAACGCAGAAAATTCGTACAATTGTGCATAATGTGGGGCTTCTGGCTACATTTTTCTATTGAACTCACCTTTTCTCTATGTGACAGATTTCGTATTAAATTTTAAATTTAATGCGCCTAGATATACAAGCATTCCTAGCAAAACCATAGGTATAGAAAGCAACTGCCCCATAGTTAAATCAAGCCACAAATAGCCAATTTGATAGTCTGGTTCGCGAAAAAACTCAACGAAAAAACGTGCTATTCCATGCCACATAACTGCAATACCAGTTAACGCACCGTGATACAGTCTTATTCTAGTTAAGAAAAACAGTGAATTTGCAACTGCAAAAAGTAGCAGTCCTTCAAAAAGTGCCTCATAAAGCTGGCTTGGATGATGCAGCAAATTATCACCACTCTCTGGAAATACCATACCCCATGGCATAGTTGTAACTCTGCCAAATAACTCTCCGTTTATAAAATTGCCTATGCGACCTAAAAATAAACCTATGGGAACTCCGCAAGAAACTAGGTCCAGTGCATAAAATATAGGAATGTTATGTCTTCTGCAGGAGATTATTACTGCAAGCAAAACTCCTATAGCACCGCCATGAAATGACATCCCTCCTTCCCAGGTCTTCAATATCTCGATAGGGTTGCTTATATAAAGAACTGGATCATATATCAATACGTAGCCAAGTCTACCTCCAAGGATAATACCTACAATAGTGGCTGTTAATAACGAATCGTAAAAATTCTTAGTAAATATTTTTTGGTCATCTAGCCTATGTAAATACCAATATGCAAACACTATACCCAAAACGTAGGCTAAGGAATACCAATATATAGAAACAGGACCGATGCTGAAAATTACTGGATTTAAAGACATATTTTGCTATAAATTATTTTTAGACAATCTACTTTTTTCACGATCCCACTCTCTCTGTTTTATGGTTGCTCTCTTATCGTAGAGTTTTTTTCCTTTTACAATGGCAATTTTAGTTTTTGCAAATCCTTTATCGTTAAAATAGACCGAAAGCGGCACAACAGTTATCCCAGCAGTCTTGATTTGACCAATTAGTTTATTTATCTCCTTTTTATGCAAGAGTAATTTACGTTCCCTTTTTGGTTTATGATTTTTTCGGTTCGCAGCTTTATATTCTGCAATATGCATATTGTGCAGCCATACTTCGCTATTCTTTTCAACAACGTAGGCGTCGGAAATATTTACTTTTCTTTCTCTTAGCGATTTAACTTCACTGCTTAATAAGACCATACCCGCTTCAAATTCTTCTAAGATGAAATATTCAAACCTTGCTTTCCTATTTTCTGCAATAACTTCCATATTTAAAGATATCTTTAAGCTTCAATATATTACAGAGTTTTTGACTTAATTCATAATAAAACAGTTATCCCAATAAATATAAGGTGCCAGGCTAGTCTGATAGCAACAGGATAACAAAAATCAAGTAAGTACTTCTTTTGCCTTTCCAGATACAAGTTCCTGCTTTACTCCTTTCATTTCAGTTTTAGGCTTTGACATTATATATTGACCAGCACCAACTATGAGCGCAGATCCTGCAGCTAGTCCAATTATTGCTGGTACAGATAGGGCAGTAGCAAATGCAAGTGCAACACCAACTATCACTGCAGTTACAAAACACACAATAACACCTTTTACAATTGCATTTTTTGCAGATTGTTCTTTTTCTTTCACAATTGCATTTTTTCCAACCTGTTTTTCTTCCTTTTTCTCTGGAAGCTGCATTACATCTTTATTTTCAGTAAGATCCTTTGGCGTTTTTTTATTCTCATTTTTTAACGTTTGCTTTTTTTCCGCTTCCTCTAAAAGCTGAATTATACCTTGATCTTTAGTGAGGTCTCTTGGCGTTTTTCCATCAACATCTTTTAATGAAGGGTCTGCTCCAGCTTCTAGCAGAACTTTTACTATACCTTCGTGGCCATTTTTAGCAGCAAGATGTAAAGGAGTACGTCTATCACCATTTTTTGCCTTAACCTTTGCTCCTTTTGCGATTAGAGTTTTTACTATATCTTCGTGGCCATTTTCAGCAGCAACATGCAAAGGAGTCCATCTCTCAGCATCCTTTATATTAACATCTGCTTTCTCAACTAGAATTTTTACTACCTCTATGTGGTTATTTTCAGCAGCAAGATGTAAAGCAGTACATCTATCATCATTTTCTGCATTAACCTTTGCTCCTTTTTTGATTAGAATGTCTACTACATCTTTATGGCCCTTTTTGGCAGCAAGATGTAAAGGAGTCTTGTCCTTAATACCTTTTGCATTAACATCTGCTTTCTCAACTAGAATTTTTACTACCTCTATGCGGTTCTCTTTAGCAGCAATATGTAAAGGAGTATATCTTTTATTATTTTGTGCATTAACCTTTGCTCCTTTTTTGATTAGAATGTCTACTACATCTTTATGGCCCTCTCTGGCTGCAAGATGTAAAGGAGTCTCGTCCATAATACCTTCTGCATTAACATTTGCTCCTTTTGCAATGAGAGTTTTTACTACATCTTCGCAGCCCTCTCTGGCAGCAAGATGTAAAGGAGTACATCCATCATCATCTTTTGCATTAACGTTTACTCCTTTATTTAATAGGTTTTTCACCTCCTCCTCATTATTATGTTTAACAGCTGAATGCAAAGCTTTGATGTTCTCTTGTGCCTTTAATAGAGCTCCTTTTACCACTTCATGGCCTTTTTGAGAAGCAAATGTTAAAGGAGTCCATTTATAATGATCTTTCGCATTAACATCTGCTCCTTTTTCAATTAGAGTTTCTACTATATCTTCGCGGCCATTTGCAGCAGCAAGATGTAAAGAAGTCCACCCATCACTATTTTTTGCATCAACGTTGATTCCTTCTGCTTTTGATAGAACTTGTACTATCTCTTTGTGGCCATTTGTAATAGCAAGATGTAAAGGAGCCCATCCTTTATCATTTTCTGCATTAACATTTGCTCCTTTTCCAATTAGAGTGTTTACTACATTTTCGTGGTTCTTTTCAACAGCAAAATGTAAAGAAGTCCATCCATCACCATTTTTTGCATCAACAATTGCTCCTTTTCCAGTTAGAATGGTTACTACATCTTCGTGGCCATAGTGAGCAGCAATATGTAAAGGAGTAATTTTATTATCATGTTCTGCATTAATATCTGCTCCGTTTTCAATCAGAGCTTTTGCTACATTTGCACAGTTCCAATAAGAAGCAAGATGTAACAATTTGACTTCCTTAGAATTTTGACCACGAGATATAGTAAATATGTAATTTATGCCAGATCCACTATCATTGTCAGGTTTACTCTTTTCCCACTCTTGACATAAATCTGGATCTTCTTCTTGTAACTTAGCTTTTATTTTTTCAACTATATTGTCCTTGCTCAAATCTGAAAGGTCATTTATTTTTTTTAATATTTCCATAAATTTATCATATTCCATAACTTCCTCACTTAAAATACATAACTTAGTTGTTATATCTTTTAACATAGAAGTCAAGAACCTAAATATTCGTTATTATCTTTCCTTAAAGAGTCATTTTAGTTATATTACAGACTATGAAAAACCTCAACTTTAGGAAGGAAATCAAGTTTTTTTCTCTGTCATTTATAATTTTATTTGTTCTATGGACTGTATTGTCTGGTTATTTTGAGCCGTTTTTTATTTTTTGTGGAGTGTTTTCCTGTATATTCACATCGTTTATCTTTAGAAGGTTGATAAACGCTGAAAGAGCTCTTAGCCAGATTTTAAATAGTACGAGTAGACTGTCGTTTTATAAGTTAGTAAGTTATATACCGTGGTTAATGTACCAAATCATTTTATCAAGTGTTTATGTAACAAAAAAGGTGCTACAACTCAAATCTAAGCTTGAACCGATCATTATCCTAAGAAAATGCAAAGGGCATAATGACGAAAGCATTGCGTTATTTGCCAATTCAGTCACAATCACTCCCGGAACTTTAACTATCAATGTTGAAAGCAAGCAAAAAACGTATTTGTCTACCATATGCTTGATAGATAAAAACCTTGAAAGCGGCATTTCTGAAATAGAAAACAAAATCTTAAAAATACTACGTTCAGTTAAGTAATTGCTTTAAATAAGTTAACAGCATCCTTATATTCCCTTACAAGACTTTCAAGCATTTCTTTTGGAAGGCTATTATTAACAATAGAACATAAATAATTATATAAATCTTCTAACCTTAATATGTTATTTCTCTTCTTGCTGTTAAATTTATACGGAAAAATACCTTCCATAACTTCAATAGTAGTAGCTTTGTTTAAAAATACATTTTCATTTGTCACGCTTATTCTTGCTAAAACAGTGTTAATTTCAGGTTCGTCACTCGTATAAAAATCTGATAGCTGAGTTATTCTAATAACGTACAAAGTTACTATTTTTGACAAGCAATTATCAGCATATTCACAATTTTTTATTACCTCCCACTGAGTAACCTGAGATTTACCTATTTTTGCATTGTTCGGTAATTTACTCATTGAACTTTCTCCATTTAATCCAGTGTAATAAATTATACTAATACTTTGTTAAATAAATAATAACGCGATTACAAAAATATATACTTATAGTAGTATATTATACAAAAATAGCACAATATCTAAGCATTAAAGCTAGTTTTAGCTGGGTACATGGGGCTATTCGTTATTTTGTGTTGTCCAGTGAGGTCCAAAATTAGAGGTCCACTTATATAAAGAGTTTAGTCTGCCTTCTTTGCTATAAAATAAGTTTTCCTTTTGAGCTGTTTTGTTAGTATTAACTAAATTCTAAACTAACTGTGCTATAATGAAAAAGATAAAACTCGGAATACTAATTTCAGGTAGGGGGTCGAATATGCAGGCCTTAATAGAAGCATGTCAAGATCAGAATTTTCCCGCAGAAGTTGCATGTGTTATCACAAATAATAGCGAAGCTGCTGGTCTGAAAACAGCAGAGCAAGCAGGAATCCCAGCGTTTATTGTTAAAGATAAACCACTTGATGCTGATAAAATTCACAAAATACTTGTTCAACAGAAGGTTGATTTAATTTGCCTTGCAGGGTTTATGAGAATTCTCAAAGCTGATTTTCTGAGTAAATGGCATAACAAGGTGATAAATATTCATCCCTCTTTACTTCCGTCTTTTAAAGGCCTAAACGCTCAAGAGCAAGCTCTAAAAGCAGGTGTAAAAATTACAGGTTGTACTGTACATTATGTCACTCCTGAAGTTGATGCTGGAGCCATAATTGCTCAAGTTGTTGTACCAGTGTTACCAGCTGATGATATTCAAAGCCTCTCAGAACGCATTCTAGCTGAGGAGCATAAGTGTTATGTAGAAGCAGTAAGGTCAATAGCAGAAGATATATGACTGTAATAATTATTGACCTTGAGCGTTTTTTCCAACTTCAACAAAAAATAAATTTTCAGGTTCCAGTAAAGAACTTGCCAGTTCGTTTACATCCTCTAATTTAACATCATTAATGATATTCGCATAATTATTTAGACGATTAATATCGCGATTACGTACCTGCATACTAGCCAAGAACACTGCTGTGTTTGCGTTATTAGATAGGGAAAAGATAAAATTATTTACCATACTAATTTTTGTATCTTTAAATAATTGTTCATCAATTCCTTCCTTTTTTATCCTGCTCAATGTATCTCTTATTGCAGATATGGATTGACTGGCAGTAGAGCTATCAGTACTTAAACCTCCGGCTATAATATTTGCATGCGTATAACTAGCCATAGAGGCACTAATACCATAAGTAATTCCAAAATTTTGCCTTAGCTCTTTCATCAGCACTGAATTCAGCCCCATACCACCAAGCGCATTAACCAAAACTTGAGCATTATAGTAGTCTGGATCTTCATAAGCTATACCTTTTTGAGCAAAAAGTATCACACTTTGTGGTATATCCATAAAAATGTTCTTACTTTCTGCAGAACCAAAATCATTTTTCACAGGTATTTTTCTAACTTTTGATCTTTTTGACGGCAATTTAGATAAATATTTATCTAATAGCGTAATAATTTCTTCTTTTTTTGTACAACCAGCAACACTGATAACTATGTTATCTTTAGCAAAATTACGCTTTATGTATGTTAAAACATCGTCTCTAGTAATGCTCATTATAGTATCAAGAGTACCGTACACACTTTTTGAGTAAGGATGTTTTTTAAACAATAACGTATCTAATTCTTTTCCAGCAACAAAATAAGGATTTTTTTCAAGATTATTAAAATCAACTTTGGCTTTCTCGAAAACTCTATTCAACCCTTCAGAGTCAACTTTAGGACGTATTATAGCATCGCTAAGTAGTGAAATACTTTCTTCTAAATTTTCAGACAAAGTTTCTAATGACACTCCGAAACTTTCTAAATCGGGGTAAAAAAGTAAATTTATTCCTTTGATCTTCAGTTTTTTTGCAAAATCCTTAGCGTCATTTTCTCCTGCCCCTTCTTGGATTACAAGAGAAGTAAACCAAGCAAGCCCCTGTTTTTCTGCACTCTCATACACATAACCTGCATCTTTAAATGATATATTCAGTGAAACTTTTGGCAAATCATGATTTTCTACAAATAAAAACTTAAATCCTTTACGGGTAGTGACCTCCTCTATATTTAGGTTACCACTTGCTTGTAAATTAAAGCCTAGACAGAAAAAAAATAGAAATATAATTTTACTTATTCTCATTATTATCTCCTTTTGGTAATAAACGACCAATTAACTTATTAGCAGAAAAAATAGCACGGATTTTATTATTTACATCCTCTAGATTGACATCATTAATCTTGCTATATGAAATATCTATTTCATCAAGTGGAATACCAAGTGCAAGGTGTGGCACATAGAACATCGCTATATGAGTTAAGTCAGATAGATTATCAAACTGTGCTGCCTTATACCTATATTTTGAGCTTTGTAATTCCTCGCTCGTCACCCCTTTAGATACGAAGCCATTAATAGCATTATCTAACTCTCTTTCAACAATATCTAAATTAGCGCCACTTTTTGGAATTATCATAATATCAATGTAGCCATCACTAAAAGCTAGGCTATTATAATAAGCAAACACTGATACTGCCACATCTTTATCTAAAACCAAATCTTTATACAGTTTGCTGGATTTGCCGCCACCTAAAATGTCAACCGCTAAATGAGCAGCAGAGGCTTCATTTATGTGATCAAATAAGGGAACACGATAACGAAAATATAAAACTGATTCTTTTACTTCAGTGCTCTCTAAGGTCACCGATAGACCTGCATTATGCACTGGATCCTGATTTGGGTAATTTCTCATTACAGGCTTAGCTTTAATTTCGCCATATTTTTCTTCTGCTAATTTCACTACTTCATCAAGTTCCACATCACCCACAATCAGTAATATTGCATTGCCGGAGTGATAATAGTTATCATGAAACCTCGTTATGTCATCCAAATTGTAAGTTTTGATATCGCTCTCCCAGCCGATAACAGACCTACCATAGCCAGTACGGTAAAATGCACTATCCATTTCTTCCCATAACAAGTTATGAGGTTGGTTATCAAATCTCATCTTTCTTTCTTCTAATACGATGTTTTTTTCTCTATCTATTTTGTCTTGAGTAACATTAAAGCTGCCCATTCTATCTGCTTCAACTTCCATTGCAAGTGGTAAATCTTTTTTGGGGATCAACTCAAAATAACAGGTATATTCTTTAGTGGTAAATGCGTTAAATTGAGCCCCAATGCTACTCATAGTGGCTTCTATATCTGTGAACTTCCCTGTAGTTTCAAACATTAAATGTTCAAAGTAGTGAGCCAATCCTGCTTTGCCGATTGGATCATCCATTCCCCCAACTTTGTATATTACTGCATGTAAAACGGCTGGAATCCGATGATTAGAAACAACATAAACATCTAGTCCGTTACTGAGTTTAGTATATTTTATGTTGTGCTCTATGTTTAAAGCATTCGAAGAAATTGGGTAAGTAAAAAAAAGTACAGGTAGTATAAGAAAACTAAAAAACTTATGAAGCATTATTTCGACCTAATATAAAAACAATTATTTTATTCCTCATTTTGTTTAGAAATAAGCATATCGTATATATACCACTTATATAACAATGTAAACATTCCACAAACTATAGATAAATCTGCTAAATTAAAGGCTGGCCAATACCAATCATCAATATGAAAATATATGAAATCATATACAGCTCCCCAATAGATCCTATCAACTACGTTTCCGATTGCTCCACCAATCATCAGAGAAAAACCAAGGTAAGTTGACTGATCGTCAGACTTATATATCAAATATGCAAGTATACCAATTATTAGTATTGAAAATGCTGAAAAAAAGAAACCGCCATGTGGTAAAGCGCTACACATTCCAAAACTAATACCTGAATTCCAAACTTCAACTAGTTTTATAAAACTAGCGATCTCAATTGATTCTCCTTCATCAATCAATGAGTTTATGTACAATTTGCTCGTTTGGTCAATCAATACTATAATTAATATAACAACTAAGCATAACTTTTTCATAAATTTGCCTTTAACCTATAAACTTTAAGTATATCATAATTTATCTGTTTTGTTAACTCCTCAATACTATGGAATTTTTTTTCTGACCTTATGAATTTTAAAAGTTGTATATTGACTTTATGACTATATACGTCTTCATCAAAATCGAATATGTGCATTTCTATTATAGGCTTTTTCAGATCCTTAAAAGTAGGTCTCATACCAATATTGACTACTCCATATAACCAATTTGGATTACTATCAGGAAAAGTCACTCTAGCGTAATATGTGCCAAACTTAGGTTTTATCATGCAATCTTCTATAGGAATATTTATGGTTGGAAATCCTATTTCTCTACCTCTACATGCACCTTTTGTCACAACACCAGAAACTTGATAAGGCCTGCCGAGCAATTTATTAGCAATTTCTATTTCGCCCCTTTGTACATACTCCCTTATTGAAGAAGAAGAGCAAATTTTGCCGTCAATTGTTAATGGCTCTAATTTAGTCAAAGAGTATCCATATATTTCAGAATATTTCTCTAGAGTTAATATATTACCCAATCGTTTATGACCAAAAGTGCAATTTTCTCCGACAATTATGTGTTTAGCGCCATATTTATCTATTAAAATCTCACTGATAAAGTCATCGCAGCTAACCTCAGAAAAACCTCTATTAAAATTAATAATATATAAGTAATCTATACCATAGCTGCTGATTAGTTCCTTTTTTTGTTCTTGGTCTATTAACCTAAAATTGTTTCTACCAAATAAAACAGTTGATGGGTGAGGCTCAAAAGTTAAAACTGCAGAGGGTAATCCTCTTTCTTGTGCTACCTTCTTTAGAGTAGAAATTGCAAACTCGTGTCCTAAATGAATGCCATCGAAATTTCCGAAGGTTAGTGCTATATTATTTTCTATTCCTTGCTCACAATTATAAATAATTTTCATACAATTTGATGTTTTTACATGTTTCTTATATATAATAACTATATTTTAGTAAGCTACGGAGATAAATTGTGAAAAATGTTGTGATATATGTAAAGAAGGGCTGTCCATACTGCATAAGGGCAAAGGATTTACTAGATAAAAAAGGTGTGAAGTATGAAGAAATTGATGTGCTCAAAAACTCAGATCTATTTAACGACATAAAATCAAAGTATAACGTTAGAACAGTTCCACAGATTTTTATCAACGATAAGCACATTGGGGGGTGTGACAAATTGATGGATCTTGAAAAAGAAGGAAAGTTGGATGATATGCTAAATAATAATGACAATCACACTGATGTCACAACCTACACAAACAGCAATGATGAATGTGGAGAGTGTGTTATACCACATGATGATTTTATGTAACTTTTTATCTTGTTTTGTCGTGTAATACGTAAATGAAAACTAGTATGCTCACTTTAAACAATTCTTAATGAATTAAAAATACAATTCATTCAGTGAGTTTTTTTAGTGGGAAAAAATGACAAAAAATATTTCAATTATTAGCAGAAACTTAATTAGTATCGAATTAGTTAACAAACAAGATTTAGAGAATTTCATCAAGATTTTCACAGTGCTTGATAAACATATAGCAGCTAAAACACTTTTTACAGAAGAAGTGAGAATAGAGTATAAACAACACAACGGCATAGAAGTTGTTGAATTGCTAAAAGATACAGACTTTACATATCATGAGGTTGAAAATGTATTGAACCACCTGAGTAAACATGGAATGAAGGTGCCCAGCAGTGTTATAGCACACACCCTTTTTGCTGCATACAATCATGCACTTGAATTTAAGGATGTAGCATTTTCCTTTTCTGAAGGCTCTCCACAATTTAACATCAGAGTGAGTAAGAACACCTTCATAATAACTCCTATGAGTGAGGAGAATTTGGAATTGAATTCACAAAGTAGCAAGAAATTAATAGAGTCGTTACAGAGCGAAAAAAATATTTATGATTGTATAGTAGAAGAAAATACCATTAAAGTTATAGTGCATTCTGAAATACATCAAGCTATAAATTTGATTATAAAGTCACTGATAAAGTCTCGCCTTTTAGCAAAAGAGGAAGAAGGAAAATTCAAAGAGAAATTGAGACAACTTGCTTTTAAGGATCAAGCTTTTGTTGAGTATTCCAGTATCAAAACCATCAGTAGGTATCCACATAATCATCCTCTGAGAAAGCATGAAAGTGTTACTAAGGATATAGAAAATATTTTATGTGATTTCATAGCAAATGAGAATAGCGAGTTCGCTATAGAGCGGTTAAATAGGCTGAGCTCAGCAGTTTCTCCGGATACTCCAAGAATCATCACTAAAACTATAGATAAACTTGTTAAGTTTCACTAAGATATACGAGAGCCAATAGATTTCTTGTATTACCTTTTGTCATCCAAGTAGCCAAGGCTACTTGGTTCTTTTTTTGGGTTCCAGCTATGTACATAGCTGTATGAACATTGTAGCCGTTATTCAAGTAGCCCGCAGAAGCGAAAAACTTACTTGACAAACTCCGCCAACTCCCTTATCATGAAACTGAAGCTATTTATTTATCTTCTCTGTACAGATTAAATGACAAAAAAACTCACGTATCTGGCG
>NZ_CACTIU010000045.1:0-11099 GCF_902713635.1 Wolbachia endosymbiont of Cardiocondyla obscurior
TATCAGCATCTTTAGCTCTTTAATCGTTACGATACTTATGAAGCTTCACTTACGTTCACCATACCACTAAGCCTAGCCCTCCAACCACATGATGCTTGTAGTTTATGCTTTCTCTCACGATTGAGCATCTTCTTTATCAAGAGGAGGTTCATTGTCCGCGTCGCTCGGCACCAACTGGTTACCCAATTCGCACTGATGCGTAGACTCAGATGGCAAAACATCTGGTTCAATAAGCTTTAGAATCCTTTCAGTTTCTTTCTGAATGAATTCCTCTCCTTTTAAACAATATGACCGAAGGCTTTCAGGTCGCACCATTTCGACTATTACTTGCACCCCATTTTCATCCCTGCAAAGAACATCAACGATACTTTGTTTTTTAGAGGCAATTTCAGGATCCATTATAGTACTGAGGAATTCCACTTCTTGTATAGTATTTATCTCGGTAAATCCTAAAATATCATTCAAAAAATGTATGAGAATATTCTTATTTTTTTCCGTTCCAAAGATTTTTTTGAAGGTCAAATCCAGCTTAGGGTCGAGAAACTTAGATAAAGCCATAGCCAAAGTGCTTAAAAATATTAATAATTATACACTATTATTAACAATTATTCAACCATATTTTTGAAGATAGCTATGCCGCCGCGAACCGTCATACCGCCGCGGTATCTCTAGATCCCGCTAACAAGCAGCGGGATGACGAATTACTTAACCGTCATACCACCGCGAACCGTCATACCGCCGCGGTATCTCGGCATAGATTCCGCTAATTAGTAGCGGAATGACGATTGTGTATCGTGTTTTGCTAAAAATCACAGAATGCAGTCTGGTTACCTTATTAGAAGTTTAGCTTTAACTTTAAATGGACTACTCAACCGTGACAGACTTAGCTAAATTTCTTGGACAATCTGCATCTAACCCTTTTTTTGCTGCAGTAAAGTAAGCAAGGAATTGCATAGCAACACTGTAGATGATTGGAGAGATAAAATTATCAGTGTCTGGAAGTTGCACCACATCTGCGCAAACTCCCCTTAGGAATGGCGCTCCTTGTTTATCACTGAAGGCAATTACTTTGCCTTTTCTTGCAATAATCTCTTGTATATTAGATAGCGTTTTAAAGAATAAATCATCATAAGGGATAATTGCTATAACAAGCACAGTAGAGTCTATTAAAGCAATAGAACCATGCTTCATTTCTCCCGCTGCAATACCAGTTGTATTGATATATGAAAGCTCTTTTATTTTCAATGCGCCTTCCATTGCAACTCCGTATGAACTTCCTCTGCCGATTAAAATAACGTTATTGTGTTCTAATATACTGCCCGATATATGTTGTATTTTCATCACATTCAAAACGTGCTCAACATACTCGGGAATAGAGTTAATAGCGTTGCTTAGCTGTTTTATTCTCTCTCCACCCAGTACACCTTTTATTTTTCCAAGCTCCACGGCAAAGCATGCTAAAGTTGCAAGTTGCGCAGAAAAGGTTTTTGTTGAAGCAACACCAATTTCTGGCCCAGCAAGAGTATATAACACAATATCTGAGATCTTTTCAATGCTGCTGCTAAATGTATTAGTTATACTAATGATTGTTTGCTTCTGTGATTTTGCATAACGCAGCGCTTCTATGGTATCTGCAGTTTCACCAGATTGAGAAATGAATAACCCAATGCTGCCTTCTTCCAGCTTGACGTTGCTATACCTAAATTCTGATGAGATTTCTAGATATACTCGAACTTGAGCAATACTTTCCAGCCAATACTTCGCTATTAGCCCAGCAAAATAAGATGATCCGCATCCAACTATAGTAATGTGATTCAGTTCAGAGAATAATTTTTTGTTGACCTCTTTATATTGCTTGTAAAATTGATTTATTGTTTTGTTTAATGCACGCGGTTGCTCAAAAATCTCTTTTAACATGAAGCTAGGGTAACCATTTTTGCTAATTAGAAAATCACTTGGACTACTATTTTCTATACTGCGTTTAACTTGTGTACCATTGTTGTATATACTAACTCCACTAGATTTTATCACTGCAATGTCATCATCTTCCAAATGCGATATTTTTTCCACAAATGCACTTAAAGCATTAGAGTCAGATGCAGCAAACACTGTGTTACAGTTATAGCCTATTGCTAAAGGCAAATTTCTCTTCGCAACAAATAAGGCGTCTGGATATTCTGCAAATAATAAGACCAAGGCAAATGAGCCGTGTAGGTTGTTTAAACACTTAAATAGAGAATCAACTGGCGACAATCCTTCATCGAGATATAAGGTTAGCATGTTTGGTATGATCTCTGTGTCAGTGTCAGTATGGAATGACATGCCCCTTTCTTCTAGGCCCTTTTTTAGCAGATTGTAATTCTCAATTATGCCGTTATGAGCAACAACAACGTTATTTGTACGAATGGGGTGAGCATTTTTAAGGCCTGGGACTCCATGTGTAGCCCAGCGAGTATGTGCTATACCAACTGTACTGTGAGACATCTTGCTGTCATCAACAACTTCACATAACCTTTCGACTTTACCTTCTGATTTTTTGACTTCTATCTTACCTTCGTTATTTATGATTGCTATACCTGAGGAATCATATCCCCTATATTCCAATTTTTGTAACCCAGTTAGTAAGGTTGGTATTACTGAATCACCGCTACTTACTACACCAAATATTCCGCACACAAATGGATCACCAAACAAACTTTTTTCTAAACATGTTAAGCATTTTTGCCTTTATTACTGGTTGATTTATATTCTTTTTATCATTCTTTCGATTTTACCTTTTTAATTGGTTTAGCTGCTACTTTTTGAGTTTCTTTGCTTAAAACCTCAGATATAGCGGACTTTAGAACTTTTATCTCAACTTTTGGTGCTATTTCTATTATAAATTGTGCATTTGCCTCATCAACTTTATTAACTTCACCTATTATTCCACCAGAAGTAATGACTGTATCACCACGTTTTATTTGATCTATCATCTTTCTATGTTCTTTTAGTTTTTTTTGTTGCGGGCGAATAATGAGAAAATAAAATACCACAAATATTAAAATCAATGGAGTAAAACTAGCAAAAGATGCGCCGATACTTGATGTATTGCTAGTTGCATCTGCTGCAAAAACTTCAGAAATGAACATATTTAATCCTAATTGTTAATGATAAAAATAAACCTATTTAAGTATTAATTGCAATACCATGCCATGTCAAGTTTGGTGAAAGCGTTTCTCAATACCGGTTGCGGATTTTAGATTATGCTAAAACCAATATGGCGGGAGTGATGAGACTTGAACTCACGACCTCATGCGTGACAGGCATGCGCTCTAACCAACTGAGCTACACCCCCCTGATTTCTTTTTAGCGTTTTCGGGCTTCAACTTTAAAGCTAATAAACATGTTGCCCTTTGTCAATATTTTTTGTTTGCGCTTTGCTGTCTTTTCTATTACTATGTAAATAATTTAATTTCACACATGGCTTGTACAAGTAGTCCCATTAGGGTTATGCCATGGAAGATAAACTATTTGGAGGAATGATATATGACAAATTTGCCTAAAGTCACTGTGCGTGATTTAGCTGAATCTGGTGTACATTTTGGTCACAAAATTAGTCGCTGGAACGCAAAAATGGCTCCATACATATATGGAGTGCATCAAGAAAATCGTATACATATAATTGATTTGCGAAAAACACTACCATTGCTACAGGTGGCCATGAAGGCTTTATATGACGTTGCATTTCAAGGTGGTCGCATTCTATTTGTTGGTACAAAGTTTCAAGCTTTTGATATTATTGCAAGTGAAGCGATTCGTTGTGGTCAATATTATGTGAATCATCGTTGGCTTGGTGGTATGCTTACTAATTGGGGCACTGTTTCTTCTTCGATAAAAACCTTGATGCAATATGAGAAAATATTAAATGACGAGGATAGCATTTTAACAAAGAAAGAATTGGGAAACATTGAAAAGAAAAAGCAAAAGCTTGATAAGGCGCTTGGCGGTATTAGAGAAATGGGAGCAATTCCTGATATCTTATTCATCATTGATACTAATAAAGAGCATATAGCGGTTAAGGAGGCTAAGAAGTTAGGAATTCCAATAGTTGCAATACTTGATACTAATTCTGATCCAGATGGTATTACTTATCTAATACCTGGAAATGATGACTCAAGAAAATCAATAGAGCTCTATTGTAAATTAGCTACCGACTCTATATTAGCTGGAATAGAGTCTAGTCTAGCAAAATCTGGAGTTAAGATTGATGATATAAGGGGTGATGAGTTTATTCAAGAAAAAGAAGATGGTATTGTGCAAACTAAAAGGAGACGTAGTAAAGTTTACAAAGAAGAAGAAAGGGAGGTAGTAACAAATGAAGATGAATCCAGATGATATAAGAGAATTACGTGATAGAACAGGGCTTGGCTTAAGTGACTGTAAAAAAGCATTGGAAGAATGTGATGGTGACATCAAGAAAGCCGTTGATAAGTTACGTACAATAGGTCTTGCTAAAGCTGACAAAAAATCTGATAGAATAGCTTCAGATGGACTCGTTGCTATGTGTTTGACTGAAAATTATGGTGCATTGGTTGAACTCAATTGCGAAACAGATTTTGTTGCAAGGAATGAGAAATTTATAGAGTTAGTTTCAAATTTAGCATCAATTGCTCATCAAGAACGCTGTACTAGCGTTGATGAGTTAAAAAATGCCAAGTATGAAAGCATTGGCACAGTGCAGGAAGCTATTATGAATGGTACGTCAGTTCTTGGTGAGAAGCTAGAGTTAAGCAAGCTTTGTTACTTAGAAGCTAAGGATGGAGTTATTGCTGGCTACGTACATGGTGATGTGTGTGGCTTAGGTAAGATTGGTGCTTTAATTGCATTGCAATCATCTGGTGATAAGGCGAAGCTACAAGAGATTGGGAAACAAATAGCTATGCATGTAGTTGCTATGAAGCCTGAAGCTTTGTCTATAGATGATTTAGATCAAATGAAGTTGAAAAATGAACGTTCTATAATTGAAGAGCAAGTGAGGGGCTTAAATAAACCTGAAGAAGTAGCAAAAAAAATAGTAGATGGACGAATGGCTAAGTACTATGAAGAAGTTGTTTTACTAGAACAAAAGTTCATAAAGGATGATAAAATGAAAGTTTCTGATTTTATAAAATCAAGCGAGTTGAGTGCTGTTAAACTCTCTAATTACAAGTTACTTGTTTTGGGTGGTGCAAACTAAATGGTAAAAAATGTTTCCCTCAACAAATGAAAAAAGCGAAATAAAATATTCCAGAGTGTTATTTAAAATCTCTGGTGAGGCTTTGATGGGATCAAAGCAATTTGGTCACGATATGGAGACTATAGGTGAGTTATCTAAAGGCATAGTTGAAGTTTGTAATCTTGGAGTTCAGGTATGTATTGTTGTTGGTGGTGGTAATATCTTTCGTGGCACATCTGCGTCTTTAAGTGGTTGTGAAAGAGCAAGCAGTGATTATATTGGAATGCTTGCAACTATAATCAATGCTTTAATTTTACAAAACTTTTTAGAAAAAAATTTAGTAGCTTCGAGGGTATTATCTGCAATACCCATGGCCACTGTATGTGAGCCTTACATAAGAAGGAAAGCTATTCGTCATTTAGAAAAAGGTAGAGTGGTAATTTTTGCAGCAGGCACAGGCAACCCATTTTTTACTACAGATACAGCTGCGGCTTTACGTGCTGTTGAAATGAATTGTGATGTTATTCTAAAGGGTACGCAAGTAAGTGGTGTATACTCCGCTGATCCGAAAAAAAATGAGGATGCTGTAATGTATGATAAGCTTTCTTACACGGATTTGTTGACTCGTGATTTAAAAGTTATGGATGCATCAGCAATTTCACTTGCTCGTGAGAATTCTATTCCCATTATAGTTTTTTCTTTGAAGGGAGAAAAAATAGTCAATATTATTAAGGGTCAAGGTACTTATACTATAGTTTCAGATTGTAAACATTAGGTAATTTATGTTAAATGAAATAAAAGCTAAAACAAAAGAAAGAATGCTAAAAACTATTCAGTCCTTTCATGATGATATTAAAGGCGTACGCACTGGTAGAGCTAGCGCATCGTTGCTTGATGGTATAGTTGTAAATATCTATGGTGGACATCAAAAGTTAAATCAGGTTGCAGGTGTTTCGGTTATAGATAACAAAACCCTATCAATTAAAGTTTGGGACATTAGTGTTGTAGGTGAAGTGAAAAACGCTATATTAAATGCTAACCTGAATTTAAATCCTGTTGTCGAGGGTAGCACCATACGTATAGCTCTTCCGGACTTGACACAAGAAACCCGTGAAAAATTAGTGAAATTATTGCATCAGTTTGCTGAAAATGCACGGATTGCCATTAGAAATATACGTAGAGATATTATGGAAGAAACAGAAAAAATGAAGGAAAATAAAGAAATCTCAGAAGATGATTTTCATGGTGCTAAAAAGGAAATACAAAATATTACTGATAATAATATAAAAAAAATTGATGGTGAATTGTCCATCAAAGAAAAGGATATACTGAATCACTAAATGATATGGAGAAAGCTTACATAGCAAATGATGTCATTCCAGTGCTTGACACTGGAATCCAGTCTTTACTATACAACTATCTGATGCACTTGTTTGAAATCAAATTTCCTGGATCCCAGTGTCGGAGCACTGGGATGACACCAATTTTGCATTCAAGTATCAACTATTGGTGTCACTACAGTAACTCTCTTCCTGTCATGCAAGTAGCTGACACCTTCCAGGTGTCCATTGAAATCCAAAAAATTTCACTCAAGTCAAAATTAGGTTAAATTTAAATGTTGAATCAAGAATCTTTACCGAAACATTTAGCAATTATTATGGATGGTAATGGTAGATGGGCAAACAATCAAGGAAGAGTAAAAATTGATGGTTATAAAAAGGGCAGTGAAGTTGCATACGATATTGCCAAGTATTGTACGGACCTAACCATACCCTACTTAACTTTGTATGCATTCTCTATGGAGAATTGGCTTAGACCCAAAAACGAAACTGACTGTCTATTTGATTTATTTTACTCCGTTTTAACTAATGAAGATAAAGTCAATTTCATTTGCAACTGTAACATTAAGTTGAATTTTATTGGCAATTTAAGTCTGTTATCCAGTAAAATATTGGATCAAATTAAAAAAGCAGAAGAAATGACACATAAGAACGATGGTTTATTACTCACTGTGGCAGTCAGTTACGGAGCAAAGCAAGAAATTACACAAGCTATAAGCAATATTATAAAAGAAAATATTGCTTATGTATCAGAAGAGGAATTTGAAAAATTTCTGTATACTAAAGATTTGCCAAAATTGGATTTATTAATTCGCACTGGCGGCGAAAAAAGGTTAAGCAACTTTTTATTATGGCAAGCAGCTTATGCTGAATTGTATTTTTGTGATACTTTATGGCCTGATTTTTCTTGTCAAGATTTGAGTAAAGCATTAGAAGATTATACAAAAAGAGAGAAAAAATATGGTAGATAATAATTTTATAATTAGAATGTTGTCCTCAATAGTAATATTATTCATATTTTCCTTTGCTACATATTTTAGTGATTTATCGTTTTACCTATTGATTTTTTCAATAGCAGTTTTATCTTCTTTTGAATGGTATAATCTAACCCAAGGAAATAAAATTTTATACGTTTTTGCATTATTATTGATTGCACTACCAAGCGCCTCATTAATATATTTATATAATCTACCACAGGGAAAATACGCATTAGTATGGTTCGTCTTAACCATTTGGGGAATTGACGTTACTGCCTACCTATTTGGTAAGAATTTTGGTGGAGCTAAAATTTGCCCAATTCTTAGCCCTGGAAAAACTTGGACAGGACTTCTTGGTGCGATTTTAGCTGGAGTAGTGTGTACAATTTTTGGATCAATATTTTTTGGTCTATTTTCAATTTTTTATTCTCCAATCATTGGCCTTGCAATTGCTATTCTAGCGCAACTTGGCGATTTCACTGAGTCGCTTGTTAAAAGAGCTTACGGTGTTAAAGATAGTGGAAATATGATACCTGGCCATGGGGGAGTGCTCGACCGTATGGACAGTTTCATTTTTACTGCCCCTCTTATTGCTATTTACATAAGCTAAGTCTGCAGAAGTGCCATTAGAGCTCATCCCTAGTCAGCTCCCCAACCGCTTCCACAGTACAGTCATGGACAAACGTCTTTTCACAATAAGGGCAGGCTATTTCCTCTTCTTCTCCCATATCTAAATATATTAATGGATGGCCAGAACCCTCATCATTCTCATCACCATGACAACAAACTTTTCTATTATTAACCCTCACTTTTGACATGCTGCTCCTTTAGCTTATAACATTTTATATATTGAATATACCCATTCAGAAATAAAAAACAACAAGCACTATTCTCCATTTTTTATCCTATTCAGGTTAATCAATTCGTTTTGAACACCTTTTGATACAAATTTGCTAACATCTTCTCCTAATCTTGCTATTTCCTTTACAAAGCTTGATGAGATAAATTGAGTATCTTCAGAAGCAGGAAGAAATATGGTTTCGATTTCAGGAAGAAGTTTATAATTTACCCAACTCATTTGAAACTCGTAATCAAAATCCGACACTGCTCTTAATCCTCTAATAATAACAGAAGCATTCTGCTCTTTGGCAAACTTCACTAGCAACCCATTAAAAGATATAACATCTGCATCAATTCCTAGTCCTTTGATTTCATTTTCAGCCATGCTTGTGCGTAGCTTTGTGTCAAAGGCAGTATGCTTATTAACGTTTTCTGCAACTCCTATTATTAATTTATCGACTAGTTTACACGCTCTTTTGATTATGTCAATATGCCCAAAAGTTATAGGGTCAAATGTGCCAGGGTAGATTCCTATTTTGTCATTAATGTTCATCCTTTATTTTTATAAACTACTTTAAAAACTTTTGATAGACATAATAACATTTTTTATCTAAAAATAAAAGTATACAGTTGGCCTGATAGCTCAGTTGGTAGAGCAAAGGACTGAAAATCCTTGTGTCGCTGGTTCGATTCCTGCTCAGGCCACCTTCTCTTTCTTACCAAATTTACCTTTTTGTTGTAAAACGTTCTATAATATGTTATGATATTGATATAAGTGTTGAGAGGGTAAACTATATGTATAGATATTATAGCAGAATATTTAATATCTTATTAATTATAGTTCTATTATTAAGCAATATTACTTATGCTGGCGTTAGTGAAAAACCGGCATCTCAACATGTAACCAGAAAAGAAGAACCAGTGTCAACTGTCTTGACGGCAGAAAATACAGTAAATAATGACGTAGTTGTTGGTTTGTTGAAAACGGAAGAAGCACATGAACTTGGGCTATCTCAAAATATCTATGAGATGTTTAATAACTTTGTGGTTAAGACTGTACTGATTGATTATAATAAGATAATTAGCCTTAAAAAAATTCAGACAGAGTCACTTAATCTCGCAAAACAAGATAAAACATTGGCAAAAAAGCTAACATTAGACCGAATAAAAGTTGAAGTTGCACAATTCATTAAAGAGCACAAAATAAATAGGATATTTATTCCGGATAATTTACATTCAGCACCCACTCCTTATCGCCAGCTTGTTACTGAAGCAATTGTAAAAATAGTTGATGATAACCCTGCAATTCATTTACTTGGCATATGTGAAGGCATAATGAATGCAAAGGGAATTGAAGTAGTGAGTGTTGTGAGTGATGAAGAGAAGCAAAGATCTCATTTAAAATCAGCACCTAATCCACAGAAAGAGGATGTACCTCTCCAGCAGATAAAGATCGTTCCAAATAGTCGTTTAGCAGAAGTAGTAGCCAAATTCCTAATACCTAATGAAAATGGCTGGTTTTCAACATATTTTCCAGATGCTCATTCAGGAGCAGTAGGTAATACACCAGAAAATAGAAGAAAATTGGAGTCACTTGGATATAAAGTTGCAGCATTTTCCAGTGAGGGGGTAATAGAGGCTATTGAAGATAAGCATGGTAATGTTCACTTTCAAAGTCATCCAGAAGCCCTTGTTGTGAAGTCAGATAAAAACCTCTATTTATCAAATCACAAGGAACGTCAAGTGTCTACACTAGTTGCTATAGCGATTATGAATGATTTTCTTTATCGTGCTTAATGGCTATAGCTTTAGGCTTACCGACGATTTGATAAACGATAGATTTGTCATGTATCCGTTCAGGCAATGGCGTCAACTTAAGGAAAAATATCAGCGATAGTGTATAAAATTTCTCTCCAAATTTTTTATCATTAAATTATCCAAAGAGTGCAAGGGACAGCACTTTTGTTTCTATTTTATTGCAACAAAAAAGTTTAAAATGTGTCCTTTTTAGGTGAAATATGCAAAAAGGAAAAAACCTTATTCTACAAATTAAAAATGCAATATACTCGAAAACTTTTCAGAAAATCCATTGTGTTGAGTTTTACACGAACAAGCTTTTTCGACAGTATTTTCTATGATTTTAAAGTTAGTTAAAAAAAGTTTGGGAATAGAATGTGAACTTATGGAGCCATTGACATGTACCCTCAAAGCAAGCTTTTTCTAAAGCAAGGTATAAGATTTGCCATACAGGCTTTCAAGAATTTAAGCATCCAAACAGCCTATCAGGATGAACCTGAGTTGGAGAGGCTATAGACTTATTGCAGCAGATGGTTCTGGTATGAGATTACCCAGCTCTGGGGAAATTGTATCCGAGTTTGAACCAAATGGAACAACAGGCACCATTGGCAATTTGTTTGTTGATTTGTGTACTTCGCTGATTTGCAGTGCTCGTCTTGCAGCTTGGAATATAGGTGAACAAACGTTGGCGGCAGAGCAATTACCCGAAGTTATCACTCAAATGCGTTTATTAAATCAAGAGAAATTATTATTTATCTATGATCGTCTTCAGTAAAATTCATTCAGCAGCATTATGATTTGGAAGTAGATTTTATTTTTTGCTTGCAAAAAAGAAATTATAGTAAGCTATGGGAACGCTGGCGAATTAGATTTTGATTTTATATTAGAAAATGAAAAGCTAAAAAATAAAATGAAAGGACAGAAAGTAAGAGTTATAGTGCTGACATTAGC
>NZ_CACTIU010000046.1:0-11053 GCF_902713635.1 Wolbachia endosymbiont of Cardiocondyla obscurior
ATAAATATACAGACTTACAACTTTTGGTTGGTAATACCATAATGGAAATTTATCATTCATTTTAGAAAATACTATAGCTTGGTTTTGATAGATTATACCTGGAAAATGCCCCGCTTTGATTTAATTACTATCGATAGCAAAGGGGTGGTAAGGAGAATAAAAGGCATAGCTCACCCTTGGCGACCATCGATGCCTAAAGCACCTAGCGGACAACTTTTGCTCTGCTACATTCATCAGACATGGAAAAACGGAGAAAAAGAAGGGGTAAAGATAGTGAATAATGCTATTCATGCTGTACCGATGAATGAGCTTGAAGCAATGAAAAAGGAATAAATGATCTTTATACGCTGGTTGCAGAGGAACGTTTACGCAGTGATGCAAATTCAAGAGAACCTACTACCAAAAAAGGAGTATTTGTTGACCCATTCTTTGATGATGATATGCGTGATCAAGGAATTTCGCAGTCTGCAGCGATAGTAAACAAGGAATTAATTTTACCAATAGATGTAACGATTGCTGATATTGATGGAGGAGAAAAAACTTATTTGTTGCCGTATGAACTTGAACCGGTACTGGAGCAGCTTTTACAGACTAAAGGAGAAAAGATCAATCCATATCAAGCTTTTGATCCAGTCCCGGCACAAATTACTCTAAATAAAAATATAGATTACTGGACGGAGGTTACCACGAATTGGAAAAGCCCAGTAACCAGAGTATTTAATATTACGGAAACAACAGAGCTGCTGTCAAGTACTTCATATGAAACTGAATTTATGAGAGAAGCAGTACAAGATTTTGAAATTGAAGGTTTTGAGCCAAGTGAGCAGCTTAAAGAAATAAAATTTGACGGAATAAACATTCAACCTATAACTTAAAATTGGAAAAATAAATGTTAACAGCTAACAACCAGGGAAAATTAAAGGGAAAAATAAAAATCCCAGCAAACATTCCAGCAGGTACTAAATTGGTGCAATTTTATGGGAATAAAGGAAGCTATGGAGAGACAACTTATACTGGTAAAAAAACAATTACCATAGAAGAGAGAAGAAGAGTGATCGCAGCAAGAAGAGTTGATCCTTTAGCGCAAACATTTACTCTAAATGAAAGTAGGCACATAGGAGGCGTGGAACTATGGTTTGTAAATAAAGGCAAAAAACGTGTTGTTGTGCAGATTAGAGAAACAGCAGTGGGAATGCCCTCGCAGACTGTCATTGCTGAAAGCTATATTGAGCCAAAAGATATAAAGATAGATGGCACAGCAACACGTATTACTTGGTCTCCTGTCTGGTGTGAAGCTGGCAGAGAATATGCAATAGTTTTACTTACCGATGATGCAGATACTGCAGTAAAAATAGCAGAGCTTGGCAAGTATGATGCAGTAAATAGCCGTTGGGTAACAAGTCAGCCATATCAAGTAGGAGCATTACTCTCATCTAGCAACGCAAGTACTTGGACTCCACATCAGAACTTAGATTTAACGTTTCGACTACTAGCTGCAAAATTTAGCGAAAATTCTCATGTTATTGATCTTGGCAAAGTTACAGCAACCAATACTTCAGATTTAATTGTTTTGACAAACGTCGAAAAAGTAGCATTTGATACCAATGTAGAATTTATCTTAACAGATGAAGAGGGAAGAGAAAACTTTTTGTCTGATAATTTGCCGCTTGCACTGCGTGAAAGAATAAATGGGGAATTAACGGTAAAAGCAAGCCTAAAAGGAGGGCGAGAGAAAAGTCCAGTGCTATATCCTGGGTTACAGCTAGTTATGGGTAATCTTTCTAAGAGTGCAGATTATGTAACTAGAAGCATTACAGCAGGAGCTAACACTAAGATTACCATAACATATGATGCGCTGATACCTGGCACTGCAGATGTTAAAGCGTATGTACAAAAAAACGTGGATTGGCAATTAGTAAATTTAACATCAGGAAAACCAATTGGAGAAAATTTGGTAGAGAGAACTCATGTGCTAACAAACTTTAATGGTAATGAGACAAGGGTAAAATTAGCTTTGAGTGGAACGGTTGTTTATCGCCCTAAAGTCAAAAATCTACGAATCATTATCACTTAGCAGAATGTCAGATGATAAAACAAGCAGAGGGTATCCACTACCACATCCAGAAAATATTGCTGTGCAGGATGTTGTTCGTATCCGTACCACAATTAAGAAAATAGATGAAGATATTACCGAAAGAGAAGATGAGCATAATCAACTTAAGAGTAATTTTGAGCGGTTTAATTTTGAGACTTTTTTAAATTTTTGGAAATGAAAGAAGCAATATACCAAAGGATAAAGGATTTAGCAGCAAATAGCACACCTGATCAACTGGCATATCTTGCAAAATCGCTGGAATTGATAGCAGATAAAAAAGCTATTTCTGATATTGCGCAAATGACTAAAGTAAAAGAAATAATTGATGCACTACAAAAGAGGCTTAAGGATTTAGCAGAAAACAGTACACCAGATCAATTAGCATATCTTGCTAAAGCATTGGAATCAATAATCGACAAAAGTGCAGTTTCTGAAATTGTACAGATGACAGATGGTAAGCTAAAAGAACTTCTTGATAGTGCAAAAAAACACTTAACTGATCTGGATAATAAAAAAGCTAGTTCTTTAGCAGTGATCTCTGAATCAGAGAAGCAGTTATTAAAGAGAATTGATGAAAAAGGAACAACAAATTTATCGCTACTTGATACGAGAAAGAATGCCAATATTGCAGCAATAAATAGCATTAGTAACAGTCATAAAGATGGTCTTAAAGGTTTAGTGAATAACTTCCGTACTGTTAATGATGTGCCAAGTGGCTCATCAATTATTAGGGAAATAGAAACTCGAATTGAAAACATCCTGAATGAGGTAAAAACTCGGGATGAACAGTTAAAAGCGTCTCTTATAAATGAAATAAGAAAGCGCAACATGGTTGAACCAGGGTCATTACCTTTCTTATTTGGTGTACTTGGCAGAAAAAATAATTATTTTGGCCACGGAACTTTTACGACAGAGCTTGGAAAGTGGAGTAGTGATATAACAAAAACTGACTATATGTTACAACTACTAGCAGGTAGCCATACGTACAATACAGATTACGTTAGTTTTTATCGGCCAAGACAACTAAGTTTTATAGAGGGAAGTAAAGGAACATTTATTTACGGAGAGTTATGCACAAAAAGTTTTTCGGGTAGTTATGATGAGATATACTATTACCCGTATGCTGCACTTGGAGTAGTATTTGTAAAAAATACAACCAATGTGAACATAAATAAGACAATGGAATTTGTTGGATCATCGTATTCGAGTACGGAGTATGGGGGAGCAGGATTATTTGTGGGAACTCCTGATAACACTAATTCTAATAAATCAAGTATTTCAAAAATAGTATGGAAAAATGTTTACCAATACACGAGTTCTGATAGCAAGTTAGCCGGATCTGGTAATGTGGAGATTCCAGCAGGAAAAACAGTTGCAATATTACTTTACACATCATCTTATCTGTATTCCAGAACACAAGTTAGTCAAGGTATGCTTGCATCAAATTATGTACACAACTATGGTCAATTTATTCAGTGGGGGATTTATAACATACGTAGCAATTTTCTCACCACAGGGCTTGAGGTAGATGTGGAAAGGACGCTCAGGGGTTGGCAATGTCCAGGATTATCTAACACGTATGAGATTTGGAGGTAACAAACAATGTCTATCTACATTAGATTTGAAAATGATAAACAAGTAGAAACAACAACACTTGAAAGCAAGCCAACTGAAAATGATTGGTATGAAGCACCAGAAGATTTTGATTGGCAAAAAAGCTATTGTTTAACAGAAGGAGGAAAAATTGCTCAGCGTACTAAAGAAGATATACAAAAGGAGTTACTGGATAATGCGAAGCTTTGTGCATTTGATAGTATGCGTTTCTATTATGATAATCATACTCACCAATATGCAGGTCATTCTCACCAAAAAGCTAAATCTTATGAGATTCAAGCGGAAGCCGCAAAAAGCATTCTAGCAGCACCAGAATCTATAGATGAAAAGGATAAAGAAATTATAGAACCTTTAGCAAAAGTCCGTGGTATTACGGTTATTGAAATGGCAAGAATAATTGAGGAAAAAGTGAAAAAAGCAGTAAAAGCAATAATTAAATGTGAAGAGCTTGAAGATTTAGCCAAAAGAAAGATTGAAGAAGCCAAAAGTGAAAATGAGCTACAGACTTTGCTAGATGATTTCAGGAAGAAAATACAAAGAAATGGCTGAAGAATTTTTACATGGCGTAAATGTTATTGAGGTAACCTCAGGAGCAAAGACAGTACGTACAGCTAAATCATCAGTGATAGGTGTAATTGGTACTGCACCTGAAGCAGATGAGCAAAAATTTCCGCTAAATAAACCAGTGTTAGTTGCAGGAAGCTTAAAGGAAGCAGCAAAGCTCGGAAAGAGTGGCAGTTTACCTTCTGCAATAAATGGAATATTTTCCCAGATTGGTGCAACAGTAGTAGTTATTCGAGTTAAAGAAAGTGAAAACAGCGATCCAAAGCTCAAAGAAAGTGAAACTATTCAAAGTATAATCGGTGGAGTTGATAAAGAGACTGGAGAATATCAAGGGATAGAGGCATTCCTCAGTAGTGAAAGTATAGTTCATGTTGCTCCAAGAATATTAATTGCACCTCAGTTTACTCATCAGTTACCTGAAATAGATGGAGTAAATCCAGTAGTGAGTGCTTTAATTTCCATAGCAGAAAAATTAAGAGCAATTATTGTTGCAGACGGACCAAATACTAATGATGAAGAAGCAATAAAATGGAGAAAAAGTGTAGGCAGCTCAAGAGTTTACGTAGTTGACCCATGGATTAAGTTATTTATTGAAGGAAAAGAAAAAATCTTGCCATCGAGTCCATTTGTAGCTGGTTTAATAGCTAAAATAGACAGCGAACAAGGCTTCTGGCATTCACCTTCAAATAAAGAGATAAATGGTATTGTTGGCACAAGCAGGCCTATTGATTTTAGCTTAGGTTATGCAAATTGCAGAGCAAACCACTTAAATGAAAATGAAGTAACAACGATAATTCATCAAAACGGCTATAGGCTTTGGGGAAATAGAACATGTTCAAATGACTCAAAATGGGCTTTTCTGTCAGTGAGAAGGACTGCAGATTTAATCAATGATAGTCTACTTCGAGCTCATTTATGGGCAGTTGATCGCAATATCACCAAAACTTATATAGATGATGTGATTGAGGGGGTGAATTCTTATTTGGCCAATTTAAAAGTACAAGGAGCGATTATTAGCGGAAAATGTTATGCAACTCCAGAGCTCAATACACCAACAAATATTGCAAGCGGGAAAGTATATTTTGATTTCGAATTTACACTACCATATCCGGCTGAGCAAATAACATTCAAATCTCATCTCGTAAATAATAGTGTAATAAGTTAGGAGAAAGCAAAGTGTTACCGAAAATACTGAGAAATTTTAACGTATTTGTTGATGGCCGGGGTTATGCAGGAAAAATAGATGAAATAACCTTGCCGAAGCTTACCATAAAAACCGAAGAGTACAGAGCTGGTGGTATGGATATTCCAATAAATATTGATATGGGCATGGAGAAACTTGAAGCAGACTTTACTTTCGCTGAGTATGATTCAGAACTATTTAGACTTTTTGGCTTGATAGATGGAAACTCAGTATCTTTAACGCTCCGTGGAGGAATGCAAGGTAATGATATTGAAGCAGTAATAATCAATTTAAGAGGCATTTTTAAAGAGTTTGACTTTGGCAACTGGAAACCTGCTGAGAAAGCAACGCTGAAGTGTACTGTAGCTGCCCATTATTATAAACTTACTATAGGTGGTAATGAATTAATAGAGATCGATGCTGAAAATATGATTAGAAAGATAAATGGCGTTGATCAAATGGCCTTGCTACAAACGATTCTAGGGATCTAATATGGTTGACAAAATTACATAAAAATGTTAAAATATAAGAAGTTGTAGGTATATAGTTAATATGGATTCTAAAGCTCATACAAATTCCATAGAGCAGCTAACTGGTTTACTTGTTAGTGTAGCACAATCTCAAGACAAGTCCGTTTTAAAGTTATTAACTGAATTAATGGAAGAAGAAATTGAAGATATGGAATTATCTAAGATTGCTGACGAACGCTATAAAGAAAAGAGGGTTAAACATCAAGATGCCTTCTGGGATTAAGCCTTACAATATAGACTATTCAGAATCTGTTATAAAGAAAGACATTCCGGCTCTTCCAGCAAAAGTAAAGTTAATGATTAAGAAGGCAATAATGGAGCGTCTAACAGTTGATCCAATTGGACTTGGAAAGCCATTAAAGCATAACTTAAGTGGACAACGTAGTCTACGGGTGAGTACCTATCGTATACTTTATTATATAGATGTACCAGAACATACAGTAGTTATTACTTCAATTGAACACAGAAAAGATTCTTATCAAAGCTAATCCTATTTATAGCACCATACAAAGAAATTAGTTATGTAAAAGCCGATATAGACTTTTATTTAATTAACTTTTTAAGGAGGAACATGCAAGCTATAACACTTAATAACCCAATAACAGTTGATGGAATTTCTGTCTCAGAACTTACTGTTAGACGTCCAAAAGTTAGAGACTATCTTGCAATTGAACGCTTAAATGGTAGTGACCTTAGTAAAGAAGTAACTTTGACTGCCAATTTGACATCAGTTGCAAAAGAAGCAATTGAAGAGTTAGATATTGCTGATTATGTGAAAATTCAAGAGGTATTAAAGGATTTTTTTTCACCGATTATCCAAAAAACTTGAGATTAGAAGTATTAATGTTCAGCTCTGTTGTAGGAGGAGGGGTTGAACAAATACTTGATATGGAGATTAATGAATTTATCTTATGGCATAAAGCAGCGAGGAAGGTACAATGTCAACATTATCTATAAAAATCGGAGCAGTTTTAGATGGCAGTTTCAGTACTGTAATAAAAGGAAGTAGCAGTCAACTTACTCATCTTGGTGAGAATATAAGAAAGCTTGACTTATCTTTAAAATCAGTATCAAAGTTTAAGCAGTTAGGTCATGATGTTTTGACTAGCAAGAGGTCATGGAAAGGCTTTGAAGATCAAGTAAAATCTTTAGCTAAACAAATGAAGGCAATAGAGAAACCGAGCAAAACTTTAAAAGCAGAATTTGACAAGGCCAAAACCTCTGCAATAAAAGCAAAAGAAGCATATTTGAAAAAGAGAGATGCTTTGCATTCATTTAATGAAGAAGTAAGAAAAAGTGGAAGAAATATTAAGTACTTAGTAAGTGACCAACATAAACTTGGCTCTTCTATTGAAGTATTAAAAGGTAAGTATGGTAAGCTTGGATCTGCAATACGTAGTCACCAAAGTTTTTTAGCAAGCAAAGCACATTTTAAGTCACAAATTATAGAGACTATTGGGCTAGGGCTAACGCTTGCAGCTCCAGTTAAAGTTGCAATTGACTTTGAAAGTGCTATGGCTGATGTTACAAAAGTGGTAGATTTTAAAAAAGGAACGGATGAAGCAACTAAATTTGCAAAGAAGTTAAAAGAGATGTCACGTACTATACCATTATCAGCCGCAGAACTGGCACAAATAGCTGCAAGTGGTGGTCAACTTGGTATCAAGAAAGAAGATCTTTTTATGTTTACAGAAACAGTGGCAAAAATGTCTACAGCATTTGATATGTCTGCAGAGCAAGCAGGTGATTCTATAGCTAAACTCTCTAACGTTTATGGAATTGATGTTAGTAAAATGGAATACGTTGGTAATGTAATCAATCACTTATCAGATAACACTGCTGCCAAAGCAAAAGATATGGTTGAAGCTCTAGCAATAGTTGGTGGTACTGCAAAACAATTTGGTCTTGACATCAAGGAAACAAGTAGTTTAGTAAATGCCTTCGTTAGTTTAGGTAAACAACCAGCAAAAGCTGCAACTGCTATAAATGCTCTACTTAGTAAACTTCAGACTGCTGAAGAACAAGGAGGGGATTTTAAAGCAGCATTAGAGCAAATGGGCATAACTGCAGAAGAAATAGTACAAAGAATAAGCGAAAACGGCGAAGAAGCATTACTCTACTTTTTTCAAGCTCTAAAGAAAATGGATAACCAAGAACGTTCTACAATCCTTATGAAACTTTTCGGTCAGGAATATCAAGATGATATTGCATTATTAGCTGGAAGTTTTAACAAATACGAAGATGCTATAAGGTTACTAGCTGACACAGAAGAGTACAAGAGCTCGTTGCAGAAAGAATTTCAAAACCGTGTAGACACCACAGCCAGTAAATTACGACTTCTTCGCAACGCAATAGCTGAAGTTGGTATGAACCTGGGTTCAGTGATGCTGCCTACTTTAAAATCTATAGCTGAATTTTTACAAGAAAAAACTAGAAGCATAGCGTTATTTGCAGAAAAATATCCAACTTTAACCAAAGCAATCATGGGTACTGTAGCAGCCTTGATAAGTTTAAAAGTTGTAGCAGTGGGACTAGGATACGGATTTACATTGCTAGGAAGTACGATTTTTAGTCTGAAAGCAAACCTACTTGGAGTATTTTCATTTTTATCAGCTACAGTTTTTCCTGCAGTAGTAAAAGGACTAAGAGCAGTAACACTCGCTATAATGAGTAACCCTATAGGACTTTTAATTACTGGACTTGTCACTGGCGCAGCACTTGTTATAACTAACTGGCAAAAGGTAAAAGACTTTTTCTCTAGCTTTTGGAAATCGATAATAAAACCCATAGAAGAAGCTTTTTCATGGATAGGTGAAAGTATATTTGGAAAAGTATTGGGAAATAGCCCACTGAAAGAGTTTGAAAAAAGAAAAACTGAAGTAAAAGCAGTGCACACTCCCCTAAAAAGTAATATTCTCAACAGTGGAAATCCTGTGCTAGGTAACAGTATAATTAAAGAATTTTCAAAGAGAAATAAAAATAGCTTCAGAGTCAAGAGCCTTATTGAGGAGAAAAAGTTTACAGAGAGCGATAAGATATTTGCAAGGAGTAAGTTTGAAAATAAAGAACAAAATAAAACTCAGAACATCACTAATAATTACACTATCAGCATTAAAGCAGAACCTAACCAAGATGTTCGTAGTCTTGCAGATGAAGTAATAAAAAGGATAAGAGAAAAGTCACGTGATGTTTTATTTGATACGGTAGAGACATTTTATTGATGCTATCTCTTGGTCCGTATAAGTTTGCTCCCACAAGTTTAAAGTATAGCAGAGAAAATCGTTGGAGCACGATTGAGTGTATTGAAAATATGCCACTATTACAAAATATCGGTCAAGGTGTAGAAAATATAGATTTAGAAGGAATGATTTATCTGCATAATCTCAACGTGCTAAATCAATTAAAGAGTGTAAAAGAAACTGAAAAACCACATATTTTAGTAGATAGTTTAGGTAATATTTTAGGACAATTCGTAGTTACTAGGTTAGAAGAAAAGCAGATGTATTTTTTACCTAATGGACTACCGAGAAAAATTGAATTTAGTTTGAGTTTAAAAAGCTATAGATGACTATATACTATGTGAGTAAAGAAAATGAGATGTTAGATCTGATTTGCTGGAAACATTACGGATTTACTGATGGAGTAGTGGAATTAGTACTAGCAGAGAACTTGGGTTTGGCAGAATACGGAAGCTTTTTGCCCGCAGGATTAAAGATAAAGCTTCCTACTATTAAGAAAATAGTACAAAAGTCAAAATTAAAGGTCTGGGAATAAATGCAGCCAGATTTTATAATAGATAAATGTGAATCAATTAAAGATAGAGTTATATCATTGCACCTTACAGATGAATCAGGAATAATAGATGATGTAGTTGAAGTGTGTGTTGATTACAGGGATGAAGACATAGATATTCCGAATGAATTGAACATAGCACTAGGTTATAAGGAAATTGGAATCTTTCCAATGGGTATATATACAGTCAACGAAGTGACTATACAGGGTCCACCTAAGACTCTACTAATCAAAGCTCATGCAACAAATTTAAGAATATCTTTGAAGGCAAAAGTATCAAAAGAATGGCGCCAAATTACCATAGAAAACTTAGTAAAAGAAATAGCCCAAAAACATGGATATGGATACAAAGTCGCTGAGGAATTTAAGAATGTATTGATACCCCATATTAATCAGGCAGATGAAAGTGATATAAGTCTGTTAACAAAGATCGCAACAGAGCGTGAAGCAATGGCAAAATTAGCTGGTGGGTATATATTGTTTATTTCAAAGAATATGGCAAAATCAGCCACAGGAAAAGCTTTAGGAACAACGACTATTAGACCTCAAGATACAATTAACTGGAAAGTGCATTTTACCGTACGTGATAAGTATAATTCAGTAGTGGCAAAATGGCATAGCTATGAAAAGGGCGAAACTATTAAAGAAACAGTTGGTAGTAGCGAGCCAAGTTATATTATGCTGGAACTTTACTCTAATGCAGAGTCAGCGCTGAGTGCAGCAAATGCCAAGTTAAAACAATTGAAGCGTAACAATGAAGCTTTAGATATAACTATGCCTGGTAATCCTCAAATTTTTGCAGAAGCTAAACTTAATCTTATAGACTTTAACCAAGCGGTAGATGGTGAATGGATAGTTAATAGAGCGGAGCATACTTTAAATAGCTCAGGTTACCTTACTATGTTGTCAGCATCTTTGAGTAAGTTGTACTAGACACAACTTAATCTGACAGGTGAGAATTAACTTACAGAAGAATTGAAAACTAATATCAGTCTTTTGTTTAATGTTACTAATATTTTTCTGAAAAGCAATTTGTTTGCTATCAAGAAAAGTTTGCATAGGCATAGCAATATTTGCCTGAATGAGGCCTTGTCTCATTGTAAGAACGCAGCCAATGATCAACATCAATCTGCAGATCTTCCAAAGAACTGTAGATTTTCTTTCTAAAGATGATATTGTAACACTCATCTTGCATAGTTCTAGAGACCTGCTGCAAAAGGTGATTGAAAAAATGATGTGAGAGAGGTAGAAGAAGAAGCAGATCAAGTAAGGAAA
>NZ_CACTIU010000047.1:0-10749 GCF_902713635.1 Wolbachia endosymbiont of Cardiocondyla obscurior
TTAAATCCACACTATACGCCATTATAACTCAAATAGCTTATTATACCTTTATCATTTACTTTGGGAAGTACTATATTATCAACTGCTCCTTTTACTTTGCATCCCTGTTCACTTATATCTTCAGGGCTTACATGAGTACGACAGCGGTAAGTTATTTGATAACTACTTCCAGGAGCTGGTTCTTTACCTGGTAATGACCAATCAACGTTTCCTGCGTTTAATTTGTAATCTATACTATTTTCATAAATAACATTGCCTTGTTTAACTTGAATAATCTCAAGTACTGCAGAGTCAGGTATCGGATCAATAGCTCCAGAGTATGAACCATGAGTAACAGTAATGGTTTTCTGAACAGTTATATCTACTTTTTTAATTTCACTTATTGGAAAATCATTAACCTTCAGTTCCATTACTCTTTGGCTATTTGGCTGAAAAGTATGTGGTTCTGATTCGACTTGCTTAATGTCTGGATCTTCATCAAAAGAAATGCGAATACTGTGAGGAAGTTCAATCTCGTAACCATCAACATGAGCCTTACCCTCATTAATCACAAATATTTTTTTTCCTCCTTCTCCCTCTTCCTTTTGCAGGAACATTACTTCAAGACCATTTACGACATAGGAACCATTGGCTTCTTTGTCATAACGAGCAAGCGCAGTAGTTACTATATTTGCTTGTGGTGGCGGTGAATGTTCTATTAATACTCCATTTTCAATATTGTAAATTGGGTAAAACTCTCCTTCAGAAAAACGTGGAGAAAGACCTTCATATTGATAACCCCAAATAGTGGAAATTTTAAGCCTTGCTGCCCCTACTTCTTGATAATTACGTGTACCAACTGCAGGATCACGAAGGTTTTCATCCTCAAGTTCTGTAATCGTAGATTCTACGTAATAAACACCGATACGAACTGTAGTATTCAGCGGAATAACAAATTCTTCTTTTTCGACTTTTCTAACTGCACCACGAAGATAGATTTTTCCTCCCTCAAGTGTAGCTTTACCAGTTTCTCTATCTATAATACAATTGCTTCCTGTTATAACATCACCATCACGAAATATTGCATCACCTATGCCTTTAAGCTTAGAGAGAGCATACTCCTGAGTTTCGTTTAATTCTGCAGACTGTAGACCTCTTCCAGCAAGAAATAAGCTTTTCTCATATTCTTTGTCAGGATTAAAGCGGTTATAATAGGCGTTTAAAGTCATTTAATGCTAGAAAAATTCAAAAAGTTACAACAAATGAAAAAGTTTCCCTGGTTGCTGCAGTTCTGATAAGTGGTACGGTGTGTTCTAAAACTAACAAAATTCCAGGATTTTCCACGTCTTTTGGCTCGAAATATCTCTGTCCTTCAGGTAATTCTTCTTTTATTTTAGTACCAACCATAACCCCTAGCTCTCTGATTACTTGATTTGCTGCATCCGTGAAATCGAAAGTAAATTTGAGATAGAGATTATTAGTTGGTACATTTGAGGGCCTAAACCTTCCAGATGGAGTTATAAGTTCACCGTTTTCATCACCTGTGCAGAATAGCACTTCGTCTGCAGTACGTCTGCCAAGTTCATTGAGCAGTTTTTCAGAAGTTATCAGCTCTGGTGGTGTGCTTTCACTATACTCTACAGTAACTTTATCACTTACTGGAATAGAGCTATTTTCCGTAAGTTTTATTACACCAGTACTGCCATTAACTGTATAGTCAATACTTGGCTGATAAGTTGTTTGCCCTGTAAAAACCTTCACATCTTTAATAGGTTGACGATCAAAAATAGGTTGATGATCAAATTTTATTTCACCCTTAACGAAAGTTTTTTCTACTTTGTGGCTACTTCCAGAGCTTGAATCACCTGTTCCCCAAGCAAGATGGATAGATTGCTTTTTGATGCTGGCTGCTATTGCTGCTCTTCCTGACTGTGTGAGTATTGACATTTTTCCCCCTATATTATATATGTACGGTGAGTTCAAAATTCGTCCGCAAAAATCAAAATATTTTTTTATATCAGAAAAATTTTTTAGGAGAATAGCTCAGCTCCACAGCTAAACTTTCCAACGCCGCGAGCAAATGGTCCGCTAGGAATGTCAAGCCATTTATCTTCTTTTGAACCAGTAGCCATTCCCTTAACCAGCTTCCGTGTTTGTAACAGCTCTTGAACTATACGCTCCATTCTATCTCTTCCTATACTGTGAAACTCCTCAGGTAGTCTATGCCGCTGTTTATACACTCCTGTACTTCCTGTATGGGTAAATGGATGTCCAGAAATTGCTGCTCGTGTAATTGCAGTTATAAGATGCTGCTTTGAATCTTTTTCGTTCATATTTTTTATTCTTAATCTTTCAGTTATGTCCTCTAACAATCCTGTTTCTTCATTTCTTAAATAAGTGCGTAAAGTGCGATCAGCCAAACCGTTTGCTTTAACAATTGCTCCATAAAATAATGCGTTCTGTCTTACAGATTCTCCTATTGATTTAAAAATTGTCGGTTTAGCTGTATCTTCCACAGACCAAAAAGCGTATGAACACCTAACACCATTAACAAGAGCAGATGTACCTCTAATGGCATCACGTGCTTGCTCAACAGTCGATATAGGTTTTTCACTTTTTGGCTTTCTCATATGATGAGCAGTAATTATTGATGCTCCAGTGCTACCTGCTAAATCAGATAATAAAGACATCAAATAATCGCCTACGGCTGGGTCAGTATTTAAATCAGCGTGCACAAATGATGCAAGTGGATCAAATACGATTAATTTTAAGTTTTTTATTTTATTAAGTTGTTTTGTTATCAATTCAAATTCAGGAGAAGTCTCTATAACTTTACCTGAAACACTCTTTATGATTGTAAGTGATCCACTAACATTTGGTAATGGTACAATAAAGAGCCTATCCTTATATTTTAATCTCTCGCATTGTGAGTCAAGACGCTCTAAACGACGATGTATTTCACTCATATCATCTTCTGCAGAGAATATTACAACAGATCCATGTTCAGTAACTAAAGGACCAAAACCACATGGCTGATCTTTTCTACTCGCAACTTTCAGTGCTAAATCAAGCAGAAGCATACCTTTACCAGTATCTCCCATTGCAGCTAGAATAGATGTCACTCCTAAAGGAAATAACCCTTCAACAAGAAACTTTTGCTCTGGTACTGGACCTATAAAACGTTCCACACTCCATTCTTGAATATTAAGAAATTGCTTAACGATGATTTTTTTCGAGTTATTTTCAATGAATTCAGGAATATTCATCTTTTCTTCTATACCATCAGCTGAATCCCATCCTTTTGGTTTATTCTCCGGTATTTCAAGAAGAGTAAGTGATAAAACACCAAGAAAAGTAAGCTTTTTCACAACTTTCTCAGCATATTGTTTACCTGGTTCATCATTGTCTGGCCAAATAATAACATGCTTACCCTTAAGTGGTGACCAGTCTGTTTTTTCTATTTGTGCATTTGCTCCTAACATTGCAGTTGTGGCAGTTATACCTTGCTCTATCAGAGCATCTGCACACTTTTCACCTTCAACTAAAATCACCTTATCAGATTTCATAATACCTGAAATATTATATAAAGGCCTGATCTGTGGTGGAGTAAAACTAGACCTTTTTACATCAAAAGGAAGATATCTTTTTCCTGAATCAGTGTTATAACGATAAACTGTAACAATCACTTGATCACTTTCATCGTAATAGTTCCATGATGCCGTTGGTTGCCCCAGAGTGTTATTTTTTTCCGAATAACCAATCCACTTAGCAATATCTTCTATCGTATCAGTAAATTGATTTTTTCCAGTAACAGCAGCCCAAAGATCAAAAATATCTCCTCCTTCTCCGGTAGAAAAATCATGCCATAATCCGGCTTTACTGCCAGTTAACTCCACTATCATACTTTTTCCTTGATTGCCTTTTAGATCACCTACATAGAACTTATCACCACGAAAAGTTCCTCTTGGCAGTAAATAAGAAAGACATGACCTTATATTTGATAGGAGTTGAGTTCTTAATTGTTCTTTCTTCCCTAATAATTTATAATGTCCATTTCTTTGTGAACAATAAATATCCATACCTACCTGAAGAATTTTTATGTTCTAGCTATAAAGTTAGCAGATTTCCAACATCCATTAATCTTGTTGATGAATTTTGTTGGTATAGATCTACCGTTTCTAAGTTCATATACTACTTGCAAGATATTTGTACGTTTATTGGGTTGAAATATTACTATTCCAGATGTATAAAAACTTCTTAAAGCATTAGCACCAACAAGAGCTTGAAATGGATTCTTTTCCAATATAGAGGTAGATACTTTTTTGGTGTGATTTGTGATGATTATTCCAGCCATAGGATTAATCTTGGAACGTAGTTTTTCTATTGCATGCTGCAGACCATAGTTAACGTAATTATAAGGAGAATCAATCACAACTAAATCAAACTTTTCCTCTACCATATTTTTTATTTTTTCTATACCTTCTTCATTTAAGGTCAAATTCATCTTGTTCGTCACAACTAAGTTTTCTGTTGCTAAATGAGGAAGTTTGTTGAGTTGTTGTATACGTTCTCTAATGTAATCATATTCCATTTCGTTTTGTAGATAGAATATTTTTAGCGGTCTTGTAGGCTTCATGCCAAGAAATGATCTTCCTGCTGCCAGATGTACTAATAGAGAAAGAAGAAAATGACTTTTGCCAATCTTTGGAGTACCACCTATGACCAAAAGACCACCTGGTGTCAAAATTCTTGGGCCTATTATATCTTGTGGCATTGGTGATTTGTCATTTAAGTAATGATTTACAGAAAATGCTTTTCCTTCGTTTTGTTTTTCTTGTAATATGGAACTTCTTTCATCTTTACCGTTCAACCATGTTTCAGCAGAATCTATATTACCTTTAACTAAAGTCCAAAGGTCTATTATATTTCCTTTCTTTTCTTCGATCAGGTTGTACCAATTTCCTGCATTTTCTCCTTCCATTTCAACTATTATCTTATTTCCATTTCTACTGCCAATATAGAATTTATTTTGGTAAGATTTGCCTTCAGGTAACAAATAAGATAAACAATCTTTGATATTATTAATTAATAATGATTTTATTTTTAAAGCATTTTTAGATAAAAAATCCATAAAATTCTCCTTGTTTATTCCAAATTTGTTCAACATATTTTTTAGACGTTTAAAGTCAAGATTAGCCAGCTCACAAACAGTTTCAAAAGATCGTGAGCGAATCCATTGACAAGCCTCTTTTTTAAGTTTAGGGTTTTTTCCTGCTGCATCCTGAATAGCTCTAGTAATAACAGCAGCCCACAACTTTCCTTCGTCATACTTCAAAATGGCAACCAATCATCTTGAAAACTTTTTTGTAATTCTGGAGTAATAACTGTAGTAATCCTATTTCTATCTCCGTACGTATTATTAGTTTCAACGCCTACTTTCGCTGTAAACTCTAAATCGTTGAAATCAGCTATAGAGTTGATTTTTCTAGCAGTAACTGCTTTCTCTGAAGTGTCATTTGCATGAATATTTCTGGATGATTCCAAAATACTACGCAGCATAGAACGTCCAGATTCTCCCCAGATGTCTTCTTCACCTTCTGCTTTGCCATTTTTGATACCTATAATCTGAAAAATCTTGCGTTTTGCATATGGACCTTCAGTGACAGTAAATTCAGTGTTTAAATAGATGCTGCCAGTAGTGTAGTTTTTAGTGAACCAATTTTCATAACCTCCAGGCTTTATTGCCATTTTTACCTTGACTATTGTACCTTTCGGTATTAAACTGCCCTGCAGTTTTGCATTATTAAAATCAGTTAAAAAATCTTGTAGCATACGCTCTCCTATAAGTTGACTTTAAAGTGAAAGTTAGCTATTCCATTAGCTGCCAATGACCATTTATCTTATCGACAAGTTTATTTTGCACGCGTTCACCATTGCGAAGCTCAAATACTATCTGGCGTGCACTACTTTCTTCATCATGAGCAAACATCACCATACCAGTACTGTAAAATCCACGTAAAGATCCAGCACCACTTAGGCCTTGAAATGGATCTTCTTCGAGCATCTTTTTTGATAATTTTTTTGTATGATGAGTAAGTACAATACAAGCATCTGGATTGATAGCACTGCGTAGCTTCTCAAGAGTCTTTTGCAGAAAGAACAGCATAGCACTATTATCATTTTCATTCCCATATTCACTGCTAAAGATGTTACGTAATGGATCTATGGCCAAAACATCAGGTTTAAAGCGTTCATTTACAATCTCCTTAATTTCACTTATTTCATCATGATTAAATGATAAGTGCACTTTTGGCGTAATGATTAAGTTGTTAGCAGCTACATTCAAAAGTTCATTATCAAGTTGTTGCAAACGTTCTTTCATATATTCATATTCAATTTCAGTTTGCATGTAGAAAATTTTTAAAGGTCTATTTGAAGCCATACCAAGAAAAGAAACACCTGCAGCCATATGAACGAGCCATGAAATCAAAAAGTCGCTTTTGCCGATTTTAGGTGGGCCACCCAGTACCAATAAGCCTCTTTTTGTTAAAATTCTTGGTGAGATTATATCCTCTGGTGTTGGCGATCGATCGTCCAAGTATTCTTTCACACTGAAAAAAGGAATTTTTTGACCAATAGTTAAAAAGTTTTGTAGCATATAATAACCTCCTATATGTTGGGCGTGACAGGTTGAATTGCAAAAGCTTTAGTTTTAATTTTTGTAAGAAGTTTTCCTAGATGCGGTTCTTCAACCATATTAAGGCAACCACTTCGATCTTTAGCAGGATATCCCCAAGAATTAATCGTCTGACAGACAAATGAACGAACCTCTGTACCATCATCTTTCTTGATTCCAACCATACTAATTACTTCGTCAACTATCCCAGGAATTTCACTTGCAGTTTTAGCTCCTTCACATTGAGGTAGCCAAGTCGAGCGATTGAAATCATCGAGGTATTGTCCAAGAGTTCCAACTGTAATGATGTCTTTATTTGGAATATGTTGAAACTGATTGAGCCAAGCCATCATCTCTTGAGCAAGTAACCCGTAAGCAGCTCTCATATCTTGTTTTCCTGATCTTTCAGAAAAAGCTTCAGGTTGCATTTTTGCCCATAATAGACATAAACGAGAGGCTACTGTAATACTATCGATAAAAATACATCGATACTTGAAAAACTCTGAAGAAAGCTCTTTGTATTTACTGGATACATGCTCATAGTGTCTTTGGCTATATGCTGAGTCAGATTTTAACGCAGGATTAGGACCACCTATGAGACATGCAATATCTCTTGCCTCATTCCAAGTACGAATACTTACAGAATCCCCTTGCCAATCTTGAACAGCAAGTAAACCTGCCTCAAAATCAAGACAAAGTGTTGGTTCATTTATGGTCTTTAAGAGACTAGTTTTACCTATACCATAAGGACCAAAGATGACCATTTTTATACCTGTTTGAACTTTTAGCCGTTCATTGCTGTTCATTATTTTCATTTTTCTCCCAGTACCTAAATATATATGTACGATGACCTAGGCAATTCGTCCGCAATTTGCAAAAAAAAATTTTGAGCAAATATAATCGAGAGCTTATAACTTACTCTAAAACTGAGAATTTATCGCGTATTCGTTCTAGTGTGCGATAGATAGTTGTCTTTGGTATTTTGGTTATTATAGAAACTTCAGTAATAGTAAATACCTTAAGTAATTGACATAAATTACTATCTTTTTCAGACAAAGTTGAAATTATATTATTTATATCAGTGCGAATTATCGCTTCGATTTCCGAGTTCCTATGATCTGGAATATCGTCGTTTATATCATCAAAAGTTATATTACGTTTTAGACATAACTGATTGCGTAACATATTGCGAGCACAATAATTAGCTAATCTAGCAACGAAAGTACTAAAACTACTTCTTTTCTCATCGTGCTGGTTAAGATATTGCCAAACCTGACAAAAAAGCTCTTGTTCTATATCTTCGAGACTTTCGTTAATAAAACAGCTTTTGGATTTAAGGCGCGAAGCTTGAAATCTCACATGTTTAACAATTGTAGAATCGATTCCTTGATAAGAATTCTTCATAAAAACTCCAAAAGTTTCATGAATAGAGATTTTTACCAAGACTTTGTATGACTAATTTATTATAAAAAAGTAGTAATAATTTTTTTATCTAAAAGAATAAAATCTTTAAAAATTAAAATAAGATTTAAACGTTTTGATACACTACTGAAGCTACTTTTTCACAGGTAAAAAACTACCAATTTCGTACCTAATTTCTGAATTACTAATTAGTATTTCAGAAAGCAGTAATCGTTAAATTATTGATAATATTGTCTTTTTTATGTTCTATTCCTAAAAGTCGTTTCTAAAGTTAAGTGGCTAAAATCGGCCAGTGAAGAGGACTTACGGATTACTGAAGTCTTATATATATTATATATATATTTAAATAAAGGTAAAATATAATATATGATAATATAATAATATAAATATTGGTGTAATATAAGTTATGTAAAATAGCTATTGAGATAAGTAAAAACTTAAATGGTAGGAAAAGGAATATGAAAATTTTTTTTAATTTTTTTTCAAAATTGCGGACGAATTTGCGAGTCATCGTACATATATATTATACAGGGCATTGAACTTTAATTACACAAAGGAGTTTTTGTACGTCGATTTTAACATTAGATCTTGGCAAACAAACGGGCTGGGCAATTCTAACAGATGGAGTAATTGAAAGTGGAAGCAAAAGCTTTCATGGTAGCCGTTTCAGTGGAGGTGGAATGTGTTTTTTAAGTTTTCACAATTGGCTTAATTCTTTGAAACATGAGTTCACTGCAGTGTATTTTGAGGAAGTAAGAAGACATCTAGGAACTGATGCAGCTCATTGCTATGGTGGTTTTCTTGCAGTGCTGTCTGCTTGGTGTGAAGAGAACAATATTCCCTACCAAGGTGTTAATGTTAAAACTATAAAACGCTTTATAACAGGCAAAGGTAATGCAAGTAAGAGTGAAGTTATTGAAGCTGTAAAGGAAAAAGGGGGTTTGCCTAAAGATGATAATGAATCTGATGCTTTAGCATTAATGTTCTATGTTATGGATTTCAGTAAAGATATTAATAAGATGAAAAATCCATAAAAAGTGGGTCCTTTCGGCCATAATGGCGGGTTTGGTGGGTCAGACCCTAGGCCTTCTCTAGCGTCAGATATATTTTGAATATTAACTTTTTAATTATTAAGATATGAATTTAGCAATCCACTACTATCCTACTCGAAACCTAGTTGAATATGAGCGTAACCCACGTAAAAATGACGATGTGGTCAACAGAATGTGTGCTTCTATTCGGGAATTTGGCTTTCGTATACCAATAGTTGCAAAAAGCGATGGAACTGTGGTTGATGGTCATTTAAGACTTAAAGCAGCAAGAAAGCTTGGTATGGAGAGTATTCCAGTGGTTTTAAGTGATAATTTAAATGAACCACAAACCAAAGCTTTTCGATTACTGGCCAATCAATCAGCTAATTGGGCAAAGTGGGATGATGAGCTTTTGAAAGTAGAAATTCAAGAGTTAGAAGATTTACAGTTTGATCTTAAAATGACAGGATTTGAATTAGAAAAAGTTCAACATTTCCTTGATGATTTAGATAGTGAAAAAGAAGATTTTTCTGACTTGGTTGGTGATGAAAAAAGGGTAGAAATAACAAAACCAGGTGATCTTTGGATTTTAGGTGATCATCGAATCTATTGTGGTGATAGCTCTGTAGTTGAATCATATAAAGCGCTGTTAGATGATAAAATGGCAGACATTACTGTTTGTGATCCTCCATATAACGTTGATTATGGTGGTAGCCAAGATAAAAAAATATTAAACGATAATCAAGGTGAAAAGTACGAACTTTTTCTCTACGATATCTGTTCCCACATTTTAGCATATACGAAAGGTGCAATTTACATCTGCATATCATCATCAGAGTTTTCAACGTTGCAAAAAGTATTTGAGGAGGCAGGAGGAAAATGGTCAACATTTATCATTTGGGCAAAGAATCATTTTACACTAGGCAGGTCTGATTATCAAAGACAATACGAAGCAATGCTCTATGGGTGGAAAAGGGGCAATAAACGTGAGTGGCATGGAGGTAGAAATCAAAGTGATCTATGGTTTTATGATAAGCCAACACATAACTCACTGCACCCAACAATGAAGCCAGTAGAGCTAATGGAGAAAGCAATAGTTAATAGCAGCAGACCTGGGGATACTGTACTTGATCCATTTAGCGGTTCTGGCAGCACACTGATTGCATGTGAGAGAACAGGAAGAATTTGTAGGACAATAGAGCTAGATTCAAAATTTGTAGATGTAACCATAAAACGTTGGCAAATATATACCGGAAGAGATGCCCTTTTAGCCAGTACTGGTAAAACTTTTGCAGAAATTCAAGAAGAAAATTCGTAAAAAGGAGCAAAAAGAGAGGAGGAAAAGAGTGGAAAAAATCACGCAGACGGAATGGGCAAGAGAGATAGGAGTATCAAAGCAATATGTCTGTTATTTAGTAAAAAAAGGAATAGTTGAGCTGGAGGATGGACTCATTGACCGAGAACAAGCAAATAGGGCTATAGAAACAATCAGAGATCCAAGTCAGCCGCTGAGAAGAAAAAACTATTCAGAAAGCGGAGAAAAACTTTCCACGATGTTGCTAAAAACTATAGTACTTCCCAAAGTAAATGATAAAGGTATAATAAGCTATTTGAGTTATAATGGCGTATAGTGTGGATTTA
>NZ_CACTIU010000048.1:0-10284 GCF_902713635.1 Wolbachia endosymbiont of Cardiocondyla obscurior
GCTTCCAATTTGAATTCTGCCGTATATTCTCTTACCATTTCTAATCCTCCAAAATTTTATTTTACCCGAAAAAACTCTTTTCTTTCTCTCCACTTTTTCTGGGTAAGGTCAGAAATTTAATGATCCAGGATATACTCCTTTGTTAAGGGAGATTGAGCATTTTCGAATATTTCTTGAGTGCTTCCAGACTCAACAATTCTGCCATTATGAAAGAAAATTACATTATCAGATAACTTTTTAGCTTGCTTCATTGAATGAGTCACCATAATTATAGTAAATCTTAATTTCAGCTCTTGTATAAGATTTTCGATTGCATTGGTTGCCATTGGATCAAGAGCAGAGCACGGTTCATCCATTAATAAAATAGTTGGCTTCACTGCAATTGCGCGAGCGATGCATAGCCTCTGTTGTTGGCCACCGGATAAATTGAGTGCGCTATCTTGCAATCTGTCCTTCAATTCTTCCCATAAACCAACCTTGGTTAAACTATTTTCCACCATCTCATTCAATTTTTGCTTATCCTTCGCCATACCATGCAATTTTGGCCCACAAGCAACATTATCATATATTGATTTTGGAAAAGGATTTGGCTTTTGAAATACCATACCAACTTTTGCTCTAAGTAGTACAACATCCATATCGCGTGAATATATATCACCCAGCCCATCGATATCTAATTCACCAACAGTTTTGCAACCTGGTACATAGTCATTCATACGATTAAAACAACGCAAAAATGTTGATTTACCGCACCCGGATGGTCCGATAAAAGTAGTAACTTTTCTTTTATAAATATTCAAATTTATATCGAATAAAACTTGCTTAGAGCCGTACCAGAGATTTAAATCTTTAACAGAGGCACGTGTATTGCTCATATCACATCCTGCATTGAATAGAGCCCCGGAATTTCTCTTTTATTTTCGTATAGCCATACTGCTGCTTGAACAGCTCCTCTAGCAAATGTTGTGCGATCAATTGCTTTGTGGTTTAGTTCTATCCGTTCATCAGAATTAACAAACATCACGCTGTGATCTCCTATTACTCCACCTCCACGAGATACTGCAAAACCTATTCCCCCCTTTTTCCTTATGTTTGAACCACTATGTAAATATTGATTGGACTGAAAATCCACTTTTGAAGCGTTAGCAATTGTTTTGCCAAGTTCTATAGCTGTTCCAGATGGTGAATCCTTTTTTAAGTTATGATGCATTTCCCAAATCTCAACGTCATATTCATTACCTAAAAGCTCAGCAGCTTTTTTTACCAATTTCAGCAACACATTAACCCCAACACTCATATTTGCTGACCATAATATTGGAACTTCAGCAGCATATTCTTTCAAATCGACACCTTCTATTCCAGTTGTGCCACTAACCAGCGGTGTTTTAAATTTTACAGCTGCTTTAAGGCAGTCTAACATACATTCTTTAGTTGTAAAATCTATTACAACGTCAGATGACTCAAATATGCCACTAATAGAACTTGTAACTTTAATTCCTAGATTGGCTATAATTGGTCCAATATCTGAATCTATGTACTTACTGCCTGAACGGGCAACAGCACCTGCTATTTCCACTTTGGTATTTGTAATTAATTCATTGAGTATTTTTTTGCCCATTCTGCCTAAGCAGCCTATTACTCCAACTCTGATTTTCATAAAGCTTTTTACGTTTATTAAGAATGTTAGGCCTTTTTTTAAGCTCTGTCACTTCTGATCTATATTCTATAGCTGTACGAACACTGCAATTTCAGATCCCAGTGCCTTGACCACAACTATTGCAATATGGTACATAGTGAACGATGTCATTCCAGTCTGGAATCTAGCCTTTCTGCAATCTCATCGAAAACGTTTTTCTATGCTAGTTTGCTTGCTTACAAGCAAACTTTTCTGGATCCCAATGTCTGGGCACTGGGATGACAGGAGAAGGCACTGGGATGACAAGAATAGGGCACTGGGATCTAGTGGGCTCAAACTACAATGTTTGTACAGCTGTGATCTATATTCTATAGCTGAATAATTTAACAATTCAAAATGAATACATATCCTATTGAGCTCTATATTACATACCAGGTTGCTTTGCCTTTTCCATGCTGAGTGATGTGATTACTCTTTACGAGATTAGATACGTGCTTCTTTAAGGTATTGCAGTTTGCTTTAGTAATATTTTCCAAATCCTTAATTGTAAGACGTCCATGTTTGCTGAGTAGTGCTAATACTTTAGCAGAAAGTGGTGGTAAATAGAGATTTAACACTTTTTCATGTGACACCTTTTGTTCAAGATGAAATTTTTGCTTTTGTAGTGACCTTAAAAAGAATATAAGCCATGGATTAAAATCATAGCTGCTCGTCTTCAAGGATTGTTGAGTACGACGCAAAGCTAAGTAGTAACTCTCCTTATTACTTTCAATTATACTTTCAAGGGAACTGTAAGGTACATAGATATACCCTAACTTTAGTAACAAGAAAGTTGTGAGAATGCGTGATAATCTGCCATTTCCATCCTGGAAGGGATGAATAGCTAAAAAAGTAACTATAAAAATGCCAATAATTAATAGAGGGTGTAACGATTTCACCTCTAATTGCTGGCTAGTCCAATAAATAAGTTCTTGCATTTGTGTTGCTGTCTCAAATGGAGAGGCTGTTTCAAAAACTATGCCCAAGCTTTTTCCAGATTCATCAAACGCTTCAACATGATTGGGGAATTTTTTATATTCTCCCATGTGCCTTTGATCTTTATATGAAAATTGTAAAAGCCAGATGTGAAACTGTTTTATAGTGTTTTCTGTAAATGGCATCTTGTTAAAGTTTTGAAATACTTCTTCACACACATACGCATATCCGGCTATTTCTCGTTCATCTAGAGAACGAAATGAGCGTGTATCAAGTTTGGATAGTAATTGCTCAACTTCACGGTCTGATAATCTTGCCCCTTCAATACGAGTAGAAGAACCAATACTTTCAATTGTTGCAATTTTCTTGAGCATTTGTAAACGTTCTGGAGCTAAATTACCAAACAATTGCCATGCTCCTTTAAATTCATCAATTTCAGCAACTAATTTTAACATTTCAGGTGTTATTACAATTTTTGAAATGTCAAACATATCTGTATTTTTATCTAGTTATATTCAATTATATTCGAAAATATCCTATTAGCAAAGAATACTTGTGAGACACACACTAAAGAATGAATTTTGGTAGGCATAAAAGCAGCTATTTTATGTTAAAATACAACATTTTGATGAAATTATAAGAAAGGCTGGATCCGAGTAGTCAGCTACCCGTCAGTGCATGTTGAAAAATCATTTTATGATCTAAATCAGTTTTTTTACAGGTAACTTCTAAGCTTATCAATTTTTCCAAGATCTTCTTAAGTTCTGAAAGTTGCAAACTTTTCAAATGAGATTTAAAACTCTGCAATTGTTTAAAAAACAATGGAGGGCTTAGCTGATCAATCGCAGCCTGCTCACTCATTCCACCTTGCACTGACAGCAAAACGTTTTCAAGGCGTAGGAAATAATTTGATATAATGCGAATTAGCGCTATCGGTGAAAAATTTTCTTGCGATATCAATGCATCAGAAATTCTAATGAAGCGCGACATATCTTTACTTGCTATGGCAGAGCATAGATCATCAAGTGTAGCATAGTCGTTGCCGGAAGTTGAAAAGCATAATTCTATATCAGTAAGTTTTAGGTCTTTTCTCTCCCCTAAGTACAAAACTAACTTCTCAAGTTCTGAAAATATAGGCAGCTTGCTATGATTAAAGTAAGATTGCAAATGGTAGATTATCTCATTTGTGCATTTTATATCATTTTGTTTTAAGTAACTTGATATAATGTCATAAAGATTGCTGTTGCTGTCCTTATAGCAAGCAATCACACCAAAAATTTTTGAACTCTCCATATAACTTTTAGTCGCAGAATTATATGGAAGATCATTTGCTACCATCATTACATAATGACCACTTGCGTTATAATCCAATACATTTTTTAACTCCTTGGATATACCTCCACTCACATTTATCAGCTTAATTAATTTTTTGCTGGTAAACATCGAAACGTTTGCCAATTCAGAAAACAGTAAACTGGGTGACTTATTCACTATTGCAAAATCCATCACCTGAACTGAATACTCACCCAAATTAGCAATTATTTCTTGTACATAAAAATCAACCCTACTGTTATCACTTCCATGAATTAACACACCACGTAAAGCATCAGGTTTCTCTAGGAATTTTTTAACTTTGGATGGTGTGACCCTCATGCTATCTATATGATATCATTCTCATTTGACTGTACATGAGTATCCAAAGACTCTGAGTCTCCTTGTGCAATATTATGCACATCACCTGCTACATCATCTGACTCTTCTGTTTTTCCTGTAATATAATTATAAAATTTTTTCACAGGTTGAGATATATATTTGGAAAAAAATCCTTCTTCGCTCATATTGCTTACTCCATAAAATTAACAACTTATCATTAGCATATAAATAATAGTATAGCAAAAACTATTTTGTGCTAAGATAGTGATGTTTTATAATGAGTATATTACAAAATTATTAACATTCGAGATCAAAATTAAGCCAACCTGCTTAATACTAGCCTTATAAAATAAGCGATAATTAAATATACCGCTGCAACAAGTATAATTGCAGGTCCAGTTAACAAATCAAAACTTGCAGATAACATGAGACCTGATATCCCAGAGATCACAGAAAAAACTGTTGCAACAATAATCATCTGCATTGGAGTTTTCGAAATGAGCCTTGCAGATGCTGCTGGTATTAGCAAAAATGCAGCAATGAGTAATATTCCTATTAGTTGGGCAGCAATTGCTATAAATATAGCAAGAGTGATTAAAAATTCTAGTCTAACAAAGGTAACATTAATTTTTTCAACTACTGCTAAATCTTGATTAATTGAAATCATTAACCAATAACGCCATCTAAATATTAATATCAAAGTAACTACTGCAGAGGTTAAAAAAATCAATACTATATCACTTTGATCGAGCGTTAATATATCACCAAACAGTGAGCTAATAATACTATTATTGCCAGATGGAAGAAAAGACATAAGTATTAAACTCGATGATAAAACTACATTGGTAACAATGTTCAATATCGTATCAGCAGAATATAATCTGTTAAAATTAAGAGAAAGTAGTATAGCAAATGTAATTGCAATGAGCATTATGCTAAGCGATGGGCTAATCTTAAAGATTAAAGCAAGTGCAACACCAAGCAACGAAGAATGGGACAAACTATCACCAAGATAAGATAACCTTTGCCATATCATAAACGATCCTAAAGCGCCTGTTACTAGGCTAATTACAACTACTGCAACTAGACTGTTGATGAAAAAATCCTGGGTAAACATTTCAAACATGCTATATGGCTATTAGATAACTGACAACAAATCTATCTTCGGATATCAGAATATTATGGGTTCTGCATGCAGAACCTGTTGTCATAAATTCAAAATTTAAACCTTTTTGTTCCATAAGATAGGACTTCACTGAAGAACTTAGTATATTGCGTGTTTTACCAGTACCTATTAACAAAATTTCTATTTCCTCTGTTAAAAAAGATTCAAAATACTCCTTGCTGTTTATATCACTTTCTTTCAATTTAATCACCTTTTCAGGAAAAATTATAATTGAGCCATAATATTCTTGATTGTTTACCAAAAATTTTCCTTCCCTGTAACCATTTATAAGATTTTTATTCTCGGAAATTAAGGGCATAAGTCAAACTATTAATTGAGTGTCACATACCCACCATTCTGGTTGCTTTTTTCCGATATTAACTGCAGCAGCTTTTGCATTTTCCTCACTATCGAATATTCCAAAACATGATACACCACTGCCTGACATGCGAGAAAGTATAGAGCCTTCTTGTGACTCAAGTGTTGATATCACATCCTTAATTTCAGGTACAAAGCTTATTGCTATTTCTTGAAGATCGTTTCTCGTCTCTTTAAGAAGCTTCAACAAATCCTTTTCAGCGTCATCGCTCCATTTAATTGGCTCAGAAAATTTTCCTTCATGTTTGGAAAATACCTCTGGTGTACTCAAAAACCTTTTTTTCGGTTTCACAAGCACCACATTTGTAGGTAAAGAGAATTTTTTAATGTGGCATAATTCTTCGCCAATACCTCTAACAAAAACTGGCTTGCTATCTACGCTTGCGGGAACATCAGCACCAACGTTTAAGGCTATTTCATTTAAAATCGTCCTATCAATCTCCCACAGCTTCCCTAGCGTACGTACCACAGCTCCAGCATCTGAGGACCCACTACCAAGTCCTGCAGCAATTGGTATGTTCTTTACAACTCTGATAGAAACTCTAGTACGCACTGGAGCATGCCTAAGCAGCAGATTAACCGCTTTCATTACAGTGTTATATTGGTTATTTATTTTAGACTCGGAGTTTATAAATTCAACTGTAGAGTTATCGTATCTAGAATCCTTCTCACCTACTTTTATTTCCAAAAAATTAGAGAGATTAGCAAAGACAAATAAACCTTCAATCAAGTGATACCCTGTTTCTTTTTTGTCTACAACATGCAAAAAAAGATTGATTTTTGCAGGCGCCTTTACACAAAAACTTTTCATTATATATCTTCACTAACACTATTTTTACATTATATGTATAATGCTATTCTAGTCAACTTTTATAAGGTTCTCGCACTTCTGATGAGATCAAATGCCATAAATCCTAATTTCTCTGTGTGGGTAAATGCGTCCGCTGGTACAGGCAAAACAAAAATCTTAATAGACAGAGTATTGAGACTTTTATTAGAAAACAAAAGAAATATTCTTTGCTTAACATTCACCAATGCTGCAGCAAACGAAATGGAGAATCGCATTCACAGCATACTCAGTAAGTGGGCAATATGCTCAGAGAGTGAATTAATAATGGATCTGGAACAACTAGACCTCTTGCATTTAAGTGAGGAATCGGTGTCATCCCAGCGCGTGACGCTGGAATCCAGAAAAAAGGAAGAATGGATCCCAGTGTCAAGCACTGGGATGACAAAGGAGAGTGCTGGGATAACGGAGGGATCCAGAAAAAATGAAGCACTTGATCGTCACTTAACAAGAGCAAGAAGGCTTTTCTCTGAACTGGAAAATCTTGGTCTAACTATACAAACCATACACGCTTTCTGTTACAAATTAATCTCCAGCTTTCCTATAGAAGCTGGCATTGCTCCAAATTGCACGCTGAGTGAATGTAAAGAATTACATTCCATCATATTCAATAAAGTGCTTCATAACGAAACTGTGCAGGATGATATCAACCTTATTGCAACTGAAATTGATGAAAATAAACTACGCGATTTGCTTTATACTTTATGTGTAAAAAGATCGATGTCAGCAAATGATTCGAAATATATCAAAGATAAATTGAGCGCCCCAGATGAAATTCATGACTTACAGAGTGAAACAATTGAGCACGTGGGAAGACTAGCCGAGATATTAAGTGAAGGCAGTAAAAGAGATCAGAGTTATAGTGAAATACTTTATTCTACTGTCATCCCAGCTGGGATCCAGAAAAAAAGAACCAGTGTCAGCTACTCGGATGACACCGGAATAAAGTGGAATGACACCAAAATAGAAAACCTAGCCAAGGTATTTCTCAAATCAGAATCGCACGAAAAAAAGAGCATATCATCCATTGCAACAAAAAGTATTTTGGAGAAATTCAAAGATGCAGAGCAAATAATAGAGAGCGTTCAGAATGTAGTATTTACCCATATAAGAGACATGAACTCTTATCAAATATTCAAGAGAACCAGTAGCTTACTTGGTGTATTTAAAGTATATGTTGATTTATATAATAGTGAAAAATCAAAAAATGCACTGCTTGACTACAATGATATAATTGACTTAGCAACAAATCTTCTCAGCGACCCAGATCATAAAGATTGGGTATTGTTTAACTTAGATCAAAAAATAGATCACATCCTTGTTGACGAGGCACAAGACAATAGCATCAGTCAGTGGAAAATTATAACAAATCTCTGCGATGAATTTTTTGCCGGTAATGATGAAAAGCGAACCTTATTTGTTGTTGGTGACGTAAAACAATCAATATACAGATTTCAAGGAGCAAATCCCCATCTATTCAACTATATGCAACAATACTTTCATACGAAAACTGGTTGGATATCATGCCAACTTGAAAAGTCATTTCGCTCAACTCCAGAAGTTTTGATGCTTGTAGATAGAATATTTAATAACTTCCGCGCAGAAATATCTTTTAATGATAATGAAATAAAACATGTTCCACATAGAGAAAATGACCAAGGATATATTGAAATTTGGCCAGCGTTACCAAGGCGCAAAGAGAAAGAACAGCAAGCTTTACAAATTCCTCTGACATGCAAGGAAGGTTATACAATAGCAGATCGATTACTTGCTCAAACAATAGCTAACAGAATTCACAATTGGTTAAACGAAGGGCGGATTTTAGTCGCTAAAGATCGCCATATAGAGCCAAGAGACATTATGATTTTGGTGCGACAACGAAACGTGTTAGTTGATTACATAATAAGCGAACTTAAAAAAGCAAATGTGCCAGTTGTAGGCCGAGATTATTTTAGAATTATGGACTATATAGCCGTGCAGGACTTAATAGCTTTGGCCGAATTTTTACTCCTCCAGGCAAATGATCTAGCTCTTGCAAATGCTTTAAAATCACCGTTATTCAATTTTACCGAGGATGATTTATTTAACATTGCATACGACCGTAAAGAGCATTCACTATGGGAAAGAATTCAGGATTATTCTGTGGTTATCTATAGTGAATTAAACTATCTCATTAACTTATCTCGCATAGAGTCTCCTCTTGCACTATTTACGCATATATTACGTACAGGTAAGAAGAAATTTGCTGCAAGGCTAGGTCTTGAGTGCTTTGAGGTCCTAGACGAATTTATGAACCTCGTGTTGCAATTTGAAAACCCATCTCTTCAAGCGTTTGTTCAATGGATCAAGGAGAATAACCCAGAGATTAAGAATGATATGCAATCAGAACGCAATGCTGTGCGAATAATGACGATTCACAAATCAAAAGGTCTGCAAGCTCCCATAGTATTTTTGGTTGATACAAATACGGTGCCAAGAAGCAATGAAAGTATCATCTTTGATGGAATGGAAGTGCCATTTTGGTGTGGAAAAAACAACAATGCTTATTGTGATCAAGTAAAAAGAGAGAAAAAACTAGAGGATTATAATGAATATTTGCGTTTATTATACGTAGCACTCACACGTGCTGAAGATGAGTTATACATCTTAAGTAAAGAGCCAGTGCAAAAGGGCTCTTGGTATGATCTAATCACTAAGTATGGAGAACCATATGAAAAGAAACAAAGGGATTTACAGCCAATATTTAAAGAAAAAGTTGAAGTATTATGCGTGAATGCAAACTACCCTTACATTTATAAAAAACGTGATTACTTTGACGTTCCGGTCATTTCTCTTCCGCCAAACCTATCAATGTCATTCCAGCACGTAACGCTGGAACCTAGAGAAAAAAAGCCAGTGTCTAGCTACTTGAATGACAAAAAAAAGAGCACTGGGATGACAGATGGTTATGCAAGAGGCCTGATTATTCACAGCATATTGCAGTATATGCCCAAGATAGAAAAAGAAAGGAGAAAAAATTGGGTCAGAAAATACCTTGATAACATCAGCGAAGATAAGGATGAAATTTACAGTAAAATATTAGCCTTTAATGAAAAATATGGCTATTTGTTTGACTTGGAAGGCAAATCAGAGATTACACTGAGTGGAACAATTGATGGCAAGTCAGTATTAGTACGACTAGATAGGCTATGCATAACGCAAGATAAAGCAATCATAATTGACTACAAATCACACCGTAACGTTTCTGTTTCCTTATTAAATGAAATAAAAAAACAGATGTTAATCTATAAAACCTTAGTACAAGAAATATATCCAAACAAGCAAGTAGAGTGCGTGGTTATTTGGGTGGAAGATTTAACCATTCAATCTGACTTTTAACGAAACTTGATTGCAAGAAATAGCTACTACGTCATACCACCGCGAACCGTCATACCGCCACTCCTTTCTCGTCATCCCGCTACGTGTTAGCGGGATCTCAGCATAGCTATCTTAAAGCTAAGTAATATAAGTCAATCCAGCTAGGATTCTTTTGGACGAGCTTATCGTCATGCCGCCGCGAACCGTCATACCGCCACTCCTTTCTCGTCATCCCGCTACGTGTTAGCGGGATCTCAGCATAGCTATCTTAAA
>NZ_CACTIU010000048.1:10384-10690 GCF_902713635.1 Wolbachia endosymbiont of Cardiocondyla obscurior
GCTAAGTAATATAAGTCAATCCAGCTAGGATTCTTTTGATTGATCAAATTAATTTTCCACTGCCTTGGCCATTCTTTCAGGCGCCTTTCTCTTGCAATAGCTAAACTTATATCTTCAAACTCTTCAAAATATACAAGTTTATTTACATTATATCTTGATGTAAAACCTGAAACAATTTTGTTTTTGTGTTCCCAAATCCTCTTGATCAAATTTGCAGTTACACCAATATATATAGTATTTTCTAAAATGAATGATAAATTTCCATTATGGTATTACCAACCAAAAGTTGTAAGTCTGTATATTTAT
>NZ_CACTIU010000049.1:0-10591 GCF_902713635.1 Wolbachia endosymbiont of Cardiocondyla obscurior
TTGCCTTTTTTTTCATTTGGTAAATTTCTTAATGTTTATGGCTAAACGACAACCGTCATCCCGCTGCTTGTTAGCGGCTAAGAGATACCGCGAATGAATCGCGGTATGACGTAGGGATTGCATTAGCTATAATTCTTTAGTTTTCACTTTTCTTTTAACCTTGCAATGATATTTTCTTTGCCGATAAAAATTAATAATTTAGCGAGCTCTGGTCCTGTTTCTGTTCCTGTTAAAGCTAAGCGCAACTGCATAAATAGGTCTTTTGCCTTTATATCTACTGTGTGCCGAATAGTTGTGACCCACTCTGATAATGTGTTTTCATTATAATCGTCTTGAGGCAATGTATTGAGCGCGATTTTTATAAGCTCCTTATCAAGAATCACAGGCTCTATATCGGATTTGCATATTTTCCACCACTTGGCCACCTCAGAAAACCTTTCTATATTGTTCTTTATAAAATACCAAAACTCTGAGGAGTCCACTCCAATTTGATTTAAACGTTCTTGTATAATTTCAAATGGCATTTGTTGCAGCACTTTGCTATTTAGCTTGTATGCTTCACTCAAGCTAAATTGCGTACATGCTGAGCTAAATTTTTTAATGTCAAATGAATCAATCAAAGATTGCATACAGGCGCAAGCTTCAATTGGATTGGATGTTCCAAGCTTCACTAAATAACTAACTAGTGCCATCGGTTCAATTTCATCTTCTTTTATAGATTTAATGTCCAGCACGCCGGTTCGCTTGGATATTTTGCTATCATCAAAATGTAGCAGAGAAAGGTGAGCAAATGTAGGGATTTTCGCTTTTAATGCTTTAATCATTTGGATTTGCACTGCGGTATTAGTTACATGATCTTCCCCGCGTACAATATGAGTTACATTAAAGTCAACATCATCAGTAACAGAAGGTAACATGTATGTGTAAATTCCATCTTCTCTTTTTACCACAGGATCGCTGATGTGACTTGTTGCAATATTTATTTCACCTTTAACTTCATCATTCCATTTAACAACTTCATTTCTATCCAACTTAAATCTAAAATGTGGTCTTCTTCCTTCTTGCTCATAACTAATTTTCTCTTGCTCAGTTAGAAGTAACGCGCTTCTGTCATATACAGGGGGAAGTCCTTGTTTTAACTGCAATTTTCGTTTAATGTCTAACTCTTCTCTTGTTTCATAGCATGCATAAATATGCCCTTCTTTTATTAACTGCAAAAACACCTCATTGTAACGCTCAAAGCGCTCTGATTGCTTGAAACTTGCATCCCAATTGATACCAATCCATTTCAAATCTTGTATGATATCATTTATATATTTGACATTTGAACGCTGAAGGTCAGTATCATCAAAACGGAGTAAAAATTTTCCATTTTGATTGCGTGTGTACATCCAACAAACCAAGGCAGTTCGTACGTTTCCTACGTGGAGGTAGCCAGTTGGGCTTGGAGCGAATCTTGTTAGCATTTAAATAGCAATATTGTTTACTCTAATTTATTTTAATTTTATATAAATATATGGCTAGAGCAAGCGAGATCTGCTAATACAATTGAGCAAGAGAAGAATAAGTATGGCTATAGCATTGTGGCACCTTTGATATTTGATGGATTAAGACCATATGATAAATTCAAGAAAATTCACAGCTTGACGACAAAGGCTAATGTAGCATTATATTGGTATCATGACTAACTTAGAAAAGATGAGAGAAAAACTGCAAGATCAAATAAATTATCATAATGTTTTGTATCACCAAAAAAATAAGCCAGAAATAAGTGATGCTGAATATGATGAACTGAAGAAAAAGTTAGCTGAAATAGAGCCAGAAATTTATGCAACACAAGATAGTGTTGGTGCTCCACCTGATGAGAGGTTTTCTAAGGTGGAACATCAAGAACCTATGCTTTCCCTTGAGAATGCTTATGATGAACAAGGTGTAGAGAAATTTTTGTCTAAAATAAAGAGGTTTTTAATTGAGGACAAAATAGAGATATTATGTGAACCAAAAATTGATGGGTTGTCGTTTTCTGCAATTTATGAGGATGGAAGATTTGTTAAAGCTGCAACTCGAGGTGATGGTTTTGTAGGGGAAGATGTCACTCACAATGTTGCAACAATAAAAGGCTTTCCTAAGTTTTTGCAAGGTGTGCAAGGAAGACTAGAAGTAAGAGGTGAAATATACATCAGTAACAGCGACTTTTTAAAGTTAAATGAAAACGATGAATTTGCCAATCCTCGAAATGCAGCCGCTGGTTCTCTAAAGCAATTGGATGCAAACATTACAGCAAGCAGACCTCTTAGATATTTTGCTTATTCTTTGATTGGTGGAGCAGAGAAAAGTCAAAGTGAGGTACTAAATAAGCTTGAGGCACTTGGTTTTTGCGTAAATGAGCATCAGTCCTTAACGAGTAGTTTAGATGGAATGCTGAAGTTCTATAATGAAGTCTATAACTGTCGCTATAACTTGGATTATGATATTGATGGAATAGTCTATAAAGTAAATGATTTGGTACTACAAAATCGTCTAGGGAATACTCACAAAGCACCGCGCTCAGCACTTGCATACAAGTTTTCTGCGGTTTATGCAAAAACAAAGTTAAATAAGATATTTATACAGGTGGGCAGAACAGGGGTTTTAACTCCAGTTGCAGATTTAGTGCCAGTCAATGTTGGTGGGGTGCTAGTTAGTAGAGCAAGTCTGCATAACCAAGATGAGATAAAACGTAAAGACATAAGAGAGGGAGATATTGTAACAATCAAAAGGGCAGGGGATGTAATTCCCCAGATCGTTGAAGTAAGCAGAGATTCTCGTCTTCCAAATACACCTGAATTTGTGTTTCCTGAAGTATGCCCTGAATGTGGTAGTAAAGTACGTCAGGTTGAGGGAGAGGCTGCAGTAAGATGTCCTGAGGAATTTGCCTGTAAAGCTCAAATAATAGAAAAACTAAAGCATTTTGTATCGAAAGATGCATTTGACATTGTTGGCCTTGGTGATAAGCAGATAGAGTTTTTTTACGACCTTGGTCTGATAAAACAAATTCCCGATATTTTTACTTTAGAAGAAAGATTGGATGAATTTAATCTGGAAGAACAGTCTGGTTGGGGCAAGAAATCAATAGCTCATTTATTAAATGCTATACAAAGCAGAAGGGTAATAACTCTAGATAGGTTTATATTTTCTTTAGGTATTAGATTTATTGGCCAAGTTGCAGCAGAATTGCTTGCAGATTATTATGTTTCTTATGATAATTGGTATAATTCGATGATTGAACTGTCATCAGATAATACTGAGCTAGTAGGTATAGACGGCATAGGAAAAAAAGTAGCTGAATCTTTGGAATCATTTTTTTCTAAGGAACATAACATCAAAATGTTAAATGATCTTACTGCTTGTCTTCAAATTCTTCCTGTGAGCTCCAACTCTAGTAACTCTGTTTTAAATAATAAAATTATAGTGTTTACTGGTAAGCTACTTGCTATGAGTAGAGGAGAGGCAAAAGTAAGAGCCAAAACTCTAGGAGCAAAGGTCAGCTCACATCTTTCTGCTAAAACTGACTACCTAATTGCAGGAGAAAAACCAGGATCCAAATATAAAAAGGCAGTGGAATTAGGTGTAGAAATTTTAGATGAAGACCAGTGGCATAAAGTGATAAGTTTGGGAGTGTTCAAATGAAACTTGGATTGTATATTAAATCAAAGTTGCAAGACTATTTAGAGAGTAGCCAATTCTTTCCATCCAAGAATCATTTTATTGACTTGCCTCAATTTTTCAACAGAAGGCAAGTCTTCTGTGCTGAGTGGTAGGCGGACAGTTTGATGTTCTATGAGCCCAATATCATGCAAAAGTGCTTTAGTGGGTATTGGGTTGCTGGCAATAAATAACGCTTCGCAAGCCTGTTGCCAGATATCTGCCTGAGGGTTCCTGCCATTGAGGCACTTCTTAACGTATTCATGTGCTACGCGCGGCCAAACATTGGCAGCAACGGAAACCAGACCAGCCGCACCATAAGCGGCCATATCAGATATCATATTATCATCTCCGCAAAAGACCTCAATATTTGGTGCAACTTTCTTATACTGAGTTAAAGTATCAACAGTGCCACTTGAATCTTTGATAGCCCAAAATTTTTCGTGATTGGATAAGTTGCGTACAGTTTCAGCATGAAGACTCACTCCTGCTCTCGATGGAATATTGTAAAACATAGCCGGCACATGTGCTTTTTCAAGTAGCTTTTCAAACCATAAAGTCTGCCCCATAATTCCGGGCTTTGCATAAATGGGAGTTGTCATTAGATAGCCATGAATAGGCATACCCTTGCAAAAATCAAGCCATTCAAGAGTCTGATATAGATTCACTCCTGGTACGCCAATTATAATTTTCGTATTTAATTTTAGCTTACATACGAATTCAACTAATGTACGCTTTTCAGAATCAGTAAGCGATAGGCTCTCACCTGTGCTACCTAGCAACACTACGCCATTTTCAGCTTTAACTTGCATTGTCAGTAAACGCTGCAAACTGCTATAATCTATGCTATCTCCATTGCAATTAAAAGGAGTAATACAAGCAGTCCATAAAAATGTAGATTTCAATTTAAATTGTTAAAATGGTATTTCATCATCGAGTAGTTCATCTTTTATATCGTTGTCAAAACTTTCGTGTTTATCTTTTTGTCCTGTTTCACCTTGTTTGTATTCACTTGGCTTGTAATCAGGATTTGGCGCACTATTTCGTGAATCCAAGAGAGTAAGAGCGCTATTAAAATTATATAGAACCACCTCTGTTGTGTATCTTTCACCACCGTTTTGGTCAGTCCATTTTCTAGTGCTCAAAGAACCTTCAACATAAACTTTACTGCCTTTGCGTGCAAAATCTTTGACGATTTTTACTAATCCTTCACTAAAAATTACGATATTATGCCACTCTGTCTTTTCAGAGCGCATACCGGAAAGTTTGTCAGTCCAACTTTCAGACGTGGCTATTGAAAAACTTGCCATTTCTTTTCCATTTTGTGTAGTCCTAATTTCAGGATCTTTTCCTAAATTACCAACTAGTATGACTTTGTTTATGGTACCACCAGACATAATTATGCTCTAAATAAATCCTTTTATTATCTTATGTGAAAATACTATTGTCAAATTTAATTAAAAGTGCGCTTGGAGGGATTCGAACCCACGGCCTTTGCCTCCGGAGGGCAACGCTCTATCCAACTGAGCTACAAGCGCATATATATTTAAGTTATTTAATAGATAAGCCATCCAAGTCAAATTTTTGTTTTGGATAAAGCGTAAACATAATACTCCCATATCCAAAATATACATTTTGAGAATCATTCGCATGCTTTTTTATTGCTTTTTGATCTACGGTCCATACAAAAGTTACATAATTTTCAGTGACTGAGTGCACTTTTAAATCCTTGGTATTTATAAACAGTTTTCCATTTACCCATATTTTCCATGTATCGGGAGAAAGATATAAAATTGAGTCTAAACTCACTACCTTACCGTTGAAATTATCTGATACCTCCTCTTTTGCAGCTCTTGAAGATCGTAAATTGAACTTTTCCATTTCATTGACCATTCTATTAACTGGCTCTTCATCAAAAAAAATGCTTTTTACGTTACTATATTGTGACAAAACGTCAAAGTCACTTTCCACTGCTTCTCTTATTATATCGTCCCGATCTGTATAGCTTAGTTTTTGATTGTTGATAAAGAAACACTCTTTTGCACGCAAATTTGCTATATCAATAAAATCGTCGATTTCTTGATTGCCAACTTTAAGAATACTTTCAAAATATCTTTTTTCTATCATCATTCCATACTGAGAATGATGACAAACCATTTCATCATTACCTTGTTTTTCTATATATACGCATAAATTTCCACTATTTAATCCTAATATTTTATGCTCAATAAAATCTTCATTGCCAATATATTGTCGGCAAGAATACTCCTTACAAATTTCTATGCTTTCTATGATATCTTCACAACTGCAATATGCATTAACATTGGAAATGAGTAGCGTAAAAATAAAAAACAGCTTTATGTTCATCACCTTATCTACTTAATATAGTATACCAATCAAAGACTATATTAGCTCTCACTATCTCTATCATATTACCATTCAAAATCTGATTCATAGTTGCAGCATCAATATTTCTCTGCTTATTTAAAATAAGAGATTTGATCATAACATAACCGGGCAGATTTGGAATAGACTGTAGAAATAAAAAAATATGCTTATCGCTGATTGAGCTTAAATTTAGGACCACTTCACTTTTTATTACTTTTGTGCGTTCACTTTTGTTGTGGAGCTCAACTTCTTCGGGTATAGAAATTGATATTTCAGGTTCTAATATATAGTGCTTTTTATATAACTTGCTAAGCTCGAAATTTAAATTTGCAATGTATCTGCTACTATGTAAATTTGAAGAAGAAATTTTTTTCCATAAATCTAGGTTTTTATTTAGAACAACTTCCTTTTTTTGAATTCCAGTAATCTGTAAATTAATAGAACGTATTTTATCAATCGCAATTTGGTTTTTATTATAAATCTTTTCGTTATAGATAACAACATATGTTAATAACCCTATTAATCCAACAGATAATAACAAATACGATATAAACTGAATTGTAGCTTTTCTTTTTAATTGAGAGATAGTCATTAATCTACATTGCCTCTCCTATTTCAACATCAATAGATAGATTTTGCTCTTTAGCAGCAGGTAAGCTAGAAATATTAATGTCATAGGTACGAAAATTATCGTTTAAATTTTTTCGTAGTTTCTCGTATTGATGAGAAATATTTTTACCGGATTGAAAATTAAACTTTAAAGTTGTGGTAATATAACTTTTTGCCTCATTATAATTCCATTCAAATGATCGAAGCTCTATACCTGGTATTTTTAACTTTTCTACATACTTAACTTGTGTAAGAGGAGAGTATTCTATTTTTGATAAAATATTATTGATATTAATAAAATCATAAATTTCATCTATTTTTTTTACATTATAGCTTTGGCTAAGTTTTGTTAATTGGTTATTTAAGGTGTTCTGCTTTGCTGATAAATTATCAGCGACATTGAAATTTGAATACAAATTTAGCAAACAAAGGGTGTTTGTTATAACTAAAACCAGGGCGAAGTATAGAAAAATTCGAGGAGAGTTTAAATAAAGGTAATTGAATAGATAAAATTCTTTAGTTTCCTTTGTATTAAAAATAGCTGCTAATTTATTCTTAAAGCTATGAAACAAAATTATGGTATCGCAAAAGTTATCTTTTTCACTTATAGCTAGTTCTGCTCCTAATAGTTTGCCTAACTCATATGGAGTTAATATGTTCACACTGTTCTCTGAAAAATTTATGACTGATAAACTAGCTTTGATATCTTCTGACACTATGATACAAAGGTCGATAGGGTTATTTTTTTCAAACCCAAACTTAGTTAAGGATCGAATAGTATCTTGCACTTCCTGATATATTCCACCAGCGATAATTCCTGGTAAATTATCATTAGTAAATGATGTTAAGCGCGTAAATACCATTTTATTCTCTTTAAGAACCACTTGTCTATAGCCTCCCGTTTTAGTTGCAGCAACTATAATTTTCCAATTATTAGGATCTTTATGTAGAATCTTTTTTGTTATATTACTTATTTCTATAGGAAACATTAATATTCCCTTAAAGTTGGAGCCTATCTCAATAAACACATTCAACCAATATTCTACTAAATGCTTTGCTTTTGATGAAACAAGAAGATAGCACCAGTTTTGATTGAATTTGTTTGGCTTCTCAACCAAAAAAACTGAACTTATGTCATTATTACGAGAAAAATGCTCCATCTTTGTTTTTGCTGATAGATAGGCACTAATCTTGTTTGCCCTTGTAATAAACTGTAGCGAGTAATTTTGATCTGCATGATTAAGCACCAGGTATAAAGGTGCTTTTTTATCTGACGAAAGACATGAAATTAAATCGGAAACTGCTTTATCGTTTTTGCCCTTAACAAAATACCTTTTATTTAAAGTATTATTTTTAAAATATAGTAACATTATGCCTTCTTCTCCAATAGAAAGCATAAACTTACTTTTGGATTTTGAACTAAACATATTAACAAAGCATATACTTATCTAGAATTAAAAAGGCAATTTATTGAAATTCATTAAACGTTAGAGGGAAATATTGTTATAAATTTTCGCAGCAACATTATTTATATTATAATTTTTTTATAAAATTACCACTAATATTAAGTTATTTAGATAACAAATTAAGAAAATTCATTAAGACGAATTTGTTGTTTTTCAAATTGTAGGTAAACCTAAGCCACTTTAGCTATATCTGCCGATTGACTTTAATTAATAAGAGTTATTAATCTATTTACTATTCTTGTAATATTATTTCTAATGGTAAAGAAATATATATTTTTCTGGAACAGTTGTTATTTCAGATACAGAATTTATTGTAAGTAAACTAACCATTTGCTGAAGAGCGCTCATCTTCTGTGGTACTTGATGATGGAGCAACTAATTTGCTCAAAATCTCATCTTTTGGTCCCATAGCGTAAATGACACCATCTGACATGAGGATCACCTTATCAACTACGGACAATAACGGTAGCTTGTGAGTGATGATAACAGTAGTAGTATTTTGTTTTCTTGCAATGCCAATTGCATTAATTAAGCATGCCTCTCCATTGCTATCTAAGTTAGCGTTTGGTTCATCAAGTACTAAAAGTTTTGTGTGACCATAAAAAGCTCTGGCAAGTCCAAGAAGCTGTTTTTGGCCGCCAGAGAGCGTTACTCCTCCAGGACCTCCTATTGTTGTATCATATCCATTTGGTAAGCTTAGTATTAGTTCATGTATTCCTGCAATTTTTGCTGCTTTGATTATTTCTTCAGGATTTGGATCTGGCCTCATACGAGCAATATTAGCTTTGACACTAGTGTTAAATAACTCAATATCCTGAGGTAAGTAGCCAACATAATTACCAAAATTTTCTCGATTCCAAGTATATACATCAGCGCCATCTAGTCTGACTACACCAGATATTGGCTTCCATACACCAACAGTTAATTTTGCGATAGTGGATTTACCAGAAGCACTTGCACCAATAACACCAACTACATCTCCAGGATCTATAATGAATGATATTCCTTTTACTGTCGGCTTATTGCTTCCATAAGGAGTAAAAAATACTCTATCAAATTCCAATTTTCCTTCAGGTTCTGGTAGAGCCATCGTTTGCTCTCTTTTTGGCGATGTTAATATAAGTCTTTGTAGCCTTCCATATGACATTCTAGCCTGATTTAAAAACTTCCAAGTATGAACCGCAGCATCAAATGGTGCTAATACTCTACCCATTAAAATTGAAGCAGCGATGATGCTACCGGCAGTCTTATGAGCTGTGATTGCAAGTAATGCACCTGTTCCAATCACTGATATTTGCAGAGTTGAGCGCAAAAATTTAGTGATTCCAGTAATTACATTAGAGCGATTTTGTGCTTTAATTTGCATTGCTCGGTTCTGATCATTTCGTTTACACCAATCAGAGACTATGAATTCTGACATGCCCATAGCTTCAACCACTTCTGCATTTCTTGTTGCAACATCTATAGCATTGATATTCCGTATAGTTTCTTCGTTGGTTTCTTGTAATATTCGTTTAGTGGCAAGTTCATTCCATATTGCCATAGAGACTAATATAATAATTCCAGTAATAGCTATAAACCCCGTGGAGGTATGTATCATGAAAATCACAACAAGGTAAATTAACGACCATGGAGTATCAAACAGTGAGAATATACCATTTCCTGTAATGAAATTTTTTATCACTCCGAGATCTCGTATTGCTTCACCACTTGAAGTTGAGCTCTGCACTGACGTTAGCCTGATTGACCTTACTATCAGATCTGGTGTTGCAGTTTTATCGATCCAATCACCTATTTTTGCCATGGCTAAATATCGACAAGTTTCAAGCATTGCAGAACATGCAAATGCAGATAAAGTGATAATTGTCAGCATAGTTAGTGTTGATACACTTTCGCTCGATATCACCCGATCAAGCACTTGAGAGGTATAAAGTGGTAGGAATAACATTAATAAATTGATTCCCGCACTAAACCAAAAGATAAACCAAAATGCACTTTTGCATTTTTCTAGGCAAACATATAGAGTACTTTGCTTCAATTCTTTTTTTATTGATGGCGTAATTTCCACAATCTTCCTCTTAATTTGATTACATGCACCATATACAATTTTTATTACAAAAATATTAATAACGGTAGTTAGCTTACTTTAAGTGAGTAAAATATTAATATATGTGAATAGGAAATATAAACAATGGTAAAAAGAAGTATAGTTAATATTTCCTTCATTGCCTATAGCGAAGCTACGTCATACCGCGATTCATTCCATAGCTGTACGAACATTCATTTTTGAAGGTAAACTGCACAGCAAATGGTGTCATGAAAGTAGCTGACACTGGGATGGCTTTGTTGCATCGCTACTTATGAAAGGCTAACTATAGTACTTCCCAAAGTAAATGATAAAGGTATAATAAGCTATTTGAGTTATAATGGCGTATAGTGTGGAT
>NZ_CACTIU010000050.1:0-10325 GCF_902713635.1 Wolbachia endosymbiont of Cardiocondyla obscurior
AAAGTATAATGTAAGTAATTAGCCAACCACGGGGCTTCTTTTGCCTTTTTTTTCATTTGGTAAATTTCTTAATGTTTGTAGCTAAACGACAACCGTCATCCCGCTAGCGGGATCTCTTGTTAGTGGCTGAGAGATACCGCGAATGAATCGCGGTATGACGGTTCGCGGCGGCATAAAGATAAGTCTCGTCATCCCACTGCTTGTTAGCGGAATCTCTTGTTAGCGCTGCGGCGGTATGATGGTTCGCGGTGGCATGACGATAAGCCTTGTCATCCCGCTACGTGTTAGCGGGATCTATGTTGAGAGATACCGCGAATGAATCGCGGTATGACGGTGTAGATAGTATCCCGCTGCGTGTTAGCGGGATCTCTTGTTAGTGCCGCGGCGGTATAGCTATACCTTTTTCTACTTAGTTTGGGTTATGCAAGAAGTCTAATAACATTTATTGCTATTTTGCCATGTATCCCTTATACTATAAAGTAGAACATTATAGGTTTCAGCAATGATAAAAGAAATTGAAGAACTAATAAAAATTGTTGGTAAGGGTAATTTATTAGAGACGTTATTTATTTTTTTAGGTGGCTTTCAACATGCTGACTTAGATCGTTTTATGGATCACAGGAATCACATAGGTCTGTCTGCATTCATACAGAAGCAAGATGAACAGTTAGATTACTATTTTAACTTAAAATTTAGTCTACAAGGGCTGTTTTTAATTTATGCTCTAGCTTATCGAATTCTAAGTGAAAACAATAACCTGAATACTAAAGATGTCATAGATAAAATATATGAAGTTATTAAAGGATCTGAGTTAAATGAATATATAAATGAAGTAGTAGATGGAAGAAAATTAGATTTACTTAACATCTTAGCAAATCCAAAGAGAGAACCAATATTTAAAACAGAAGAAGATTTTGAAAATAAAGTACTCATTGGTCTTAGAAAGTTACTAAGTGAAGGAAATACATTAAACAAATATGACAGAGAATTTGCATTAAATAAGTGCGTTATCAGCAGCTATTATTCCATTCATGACATAAAAGCAGATAAAGATATAGCATTGTTCTTTTCTTTGGGTGGTCACTATAAAGAACTTTCGTCATCTAACAAAACAGTAAAAAGAGAAGTATTAGAGATATGTGAGAATCAGTTAATAGAGAGCTATATAATGTTCTTAGCTGGCAAACTACACATGATCGGATTATCAAGTAGAGATAAATATACAATCGACCATGAGAATGTGGATCGGCAAGAGAAAGCATTGAAAATGGATGGATTAATATATCCTATAAATACAAAAAACACCCTAGAGCAACTGTTAAAAAACCAAAATAGTGATGAATTTGAACAATTAATAACGAGCCCTGATAATATATACTACTCAGTGCTGCAAGAAGAGAATGAATGTAGGCCAAATCCTATCACCAGCAAGAAAAAAGAAAAAGACCATAAAAACACAGTCTGTAAACTTATTTTAGGTATGTTTGTATTATCTGTTGGGTTATATGTTGCTGATTATTTCTTTATGGAGCAAAAATTATTTAATCCAATAAAAGGTGTCCTACCACAGGATAATTTTGCTAATCTAGTAATTGCTGCAGTGCTTACTATCGTAATAGTATATGCTTTATTTCAATTATCACAGGAACCACCACTTTCAACAGTCAATAAGATGACGAATGAAAATTTAGGACAGCCCGTGCAAAATAAGTTTAGAATTACATAAATGTAGCAACTTAAAAGCATATATTGTATAATCTTAAGTTAAGAGGTAATTTATGGATTTAAGTAAAATAACAGCAGGACCAAATGCGGTGAATGTGGTAATTGAAATAAGTGCGAATGCTGAGCCTGTAAAGTATGAATTTAATAAAGAGTTTAGGTTGTTACAAGTTGACAGATTTTTATCTACCTCAATGACTTATCCTTGCAATTATGGGTTTGTACCAAATACCTGCGCAGGTGATGGTGATCCTGTGGATGTTTTGGTGCTAACTCAGTTTCCCTTAGCATCTAGTGTTTTAATATCGGTGCGTCCGATAGGCGCATTACTCACTAAAGATGAAAAAGGAGAAGATGAGAAAATATTAGCTGTGCCTGTTTCCAGTGTTGATAGCTATTATGACAATATAAAGGACTATTCTGACTTATCTAAAAGCCTACTAGATAAAATTACTCATTTCTTTTCTCATTATAAAGATCTAGAAAAGGGAAAAACGGTAGCAGTTGGAGAATGGGTTGGTGTGGAAGAAGCAAAGAAAATCATTGAAAAAAGCAGAAATTAGTTTTTATTGATTTATAGCTAAAGTGGCTTAGGTTTGCCCACAATTTGAAAAACAACAAATTCGTCATTCCGCTACTCGTTAGCGGAATCTATACCGCGCACAACTGTACGAACATTGCAATATGGCACATAGTAAACGATGTCATTCCAGTGCGTGACACTGGGATGACAAGAAAGGGAGCACTGGAATTTTTGTTTCAGCATTAGCCATGCATCTGAACAGATACAAATATTGCAATTAAAAGCATTAGACAGGTGGTAGAGGTCTTGGTATTATATAATCTTTAGGTTCTAAATTTGGAAGGGTGGCCGAGCGGCTGAAGGCGGCGGTTTGCTAAACCGTTATACGACCCAAAAGTCGTATCGAGGGTTCGAATCCCTCTCCTTCCGTATACTGTTTTTAGCACGGTTTAAATTCGCTATATTAGCATGTTTTTAGCCTATTTACCAGCGTACCTGATTTTGTTGCAATGGTTTTTATTTCCATTGTCACTGAGATCACTATTAAAAAGTTGGCTAGCATTGACTCAGTATTTATTATAGAATTGGTTATTAACTAAACAACTTTACTTGTATGTATAAAATACTAATTTTACTGTTGATAGTGTTGCCACTTAGGTTGCTTGCAACCGAGATTGAAATTGTTGCAGATGTAAATGGTGAACCAATTTCAAATTTAGATATCGAAAAACGCATCAACTTTATAAATTCATTGTTTGGCACTCAAAGTGTTAATCAAAAAGAAGCAAAGCCTCAAGTGCTTAGGGAGCTAATAGACGAAATTATCATTATCAATGAAGCACAGAGGCTGAATATAAAATTGAGCAACGAGGAGTTAGATAATGCTATTATGTTATTTTTAACCCAAAGTTTTAAACTTAAGGCTAATGAAGTTGATCAATACATAGAGAAGCATAATATAGATCTTGGTATTTTAAGAAAACAAATAAAATGTCAGTTACTGTGGAGCAAAATTATTGAAGTAAGAATTGTGCCATTTATTAATATAAGCGATAAAGAAGTAGATGATGTAAAAAGGCAAACAGAAAAGCCGGATTATCTTATCACGTTCCAAGAGTTTATAATTCCTGATCAAAAAGACAAGGACGTTTATGGTATAGCTGAAGATTTAGTAAAAAAATTACGCAACAGTAATAACCCAGAATCTCCAATAAAGATGCGTAAAGCAACAGTTAATTTAAGTCAGCTAAAAGGAAAACTCAAGAGCGTTTTAGAAGGATTAGAAACCAGCGACATAGCAGGTCCATTCAGTTTCAGTGAAGGTTACTCCGTTATAAAAGTAATAGATAAAGTACAACTTAATCATGCACTGCTGGAAAGCACTTTAAAATTAAAACAGATTGTGGTTGAAGGTTCAGAAAGTTTATTAGATAATCTCAAGGAGCAAAAAGTTAATTGTTTAAATTTTGATAAATTAGCAGATAATTTTAAGCTGCCAAACGCAAAAGAATTTGAAATAAAAATGCGAGATTTAAATCCTGATTTACAGATTTTATTTAGTAAAACAAGTGTGAATGAAATAGTAGAATTGAGAGAAAATGGCACTGCAAAGTTGATGATGTTGTGTGATATCAAGAGTAATGTAGCGGGTATAGAAGCAATCAAACAGAAAATGTACCAACAAAAGATTATGATACAAAGCAACTTGTTATTAGATGATATGCGTAAAAATGCAGCTATCAGTTATCGGTATAGTTGAAGTCAGAGAGTGTCCTTGTCTCTGTCTTTGTGTATAGAACTATATAAATTACTTTGTTCTATAAAATTTCAAAAAATTTGAACAAATGTAGTTAAAATAGCACATGAAGAATATAATGCTAATTGGTGGTGGAGTTGGAAATGCAGTGTTATTTTCGATAGGGAAGGCATGTCTTGAAAATAATAACAAGGTTTTGTACTTCGCTGGCTATAAGAAGTTAAGTGATGTATTTAAACGAGCACTGATAGAGCGTGCATCAAATGCAGTAGTTTGGGCATGTGAAGAAGGATTGATAGAAACAAGCAGAGATCAAGATAAATCCTTTCATGGTAATATAGTTGATGCAATAGTCTCTTATCAACAAGGAAGATTAGGTATTAATTTGAACGTTATAGATAAAATTATCACTATTGGTTCTGATAAAATGATGAAAGCTGTGAATGAAGCTAGAAAAACAATTTTAAAGCCATATCTGAAGTCAAGTCATATAGCAATATCGTCAGTTAATTCTCCTATGCAGTGTATGATGAAAGAAATCTGCGCTCAGTGTGTGCAGCAGCATATAAATGCGAAAACAGGAGAAAGGAGTTTTGTTTATAGCTGCAGTAATCAAGACCAGGATATGGAATTTATTGACTTTGATTTTTTAAGTGAGCGCTTGAAGCAAAATAGTTTACAAGAAAAACTTACTGCGAAATGGATAGATCATGTTCAAAGATATTAAACAGCACAAAAAGGAAATAAGAGAGCAATATAGAGCTATAAGAAAAGATATTGATGAAAGTTATTCCAGTTATGCGGCAAATTCCCTTATTAATCTCTTTAATCAGAACTTAAGCTACGTTAAAGGCAAAACAATAGCAGCTTACATTCCAATGGATGAGGAAATAGATGTTGTGCCTTTGATGCATAGTTTACTCGATTTAGATTATAAAGTAGCAATTCCTAATAAAAATAAGTTACTAAAATTTGAGGAATGGAACGAAACAAATGAAGATGTAATTCCCGACACAATCATTACTCCTGTTGTTGCTTTTGATGATCATTTTAATAGATTAGGTTTTGGCGGTGGTTGGTATGATACAATGATAAAAAAATTACGGCCGCTTGGAAAAATATTTATAGGTGTAGCCTATGAGAAACAATATTGTAAAGATTTACCTGTAGAAAAACATGATCAAAAATTGGATATTATAATCACTGAAATGTGTGTTAGGTGTAGAAGTGGATTGCTCAAAAAAGTGGATAGAAAGGAGTAGCGTAACCCCGCTTTCTGATAGTAATTTTTGCGTCAAAAAATGCATCAACTCGGTCCTGTGATTCCTCCTTCACTAACTCGTGCAGCACTTGAAATACCTAAGTGAGAATTTGGCTTCATTTCCTGAGCTTTCTTATTAACTTTTTGTTCTACCTCTTTTATGTCACTACCAATTGCCATAATTGCAGGTTGAAATTCGCTCATAAAATCTACAAGTTTCTCCATGTCTTCCTCATGAGTACTAGTACCCTTGCTCATAAGATTGTTCAAAAGACCAGCCTTATCTTCCCTTATTAACTGTCTTATGGCTGCTAGTTGCTCTTGATTCTGAAGCATTTTTATTATTTTTATTTCATTACTAAGCATTGTTCTTTCTCCTTCATCAGCTTCAAGATTCTTTTCCATTAAGTTGCTTATTAGCTTTTCAAAATTATTTTCTCTTCTTTGAACCTCAGGTAATTTATCTATTAAATCCTTATATGAACTTTTCACTGCTTTTCCTGCTTCAATCGCTCCTTCTTTTATTTTTTCCCCTGCCTTTCCTATACCTATTCCTACATAACGTGCTCCAATAGCCACAAGCGCTATTAATGTAGCAAGCACAATAAGCGGAGAAAATGCTGCTCCTAATACCATTACGGCAGAAGCTATTCCAATTTTTTTATTTGCAGAGGCTGATTTAAAATAATTGACTAGATTATCCAGTGGACCTTTATTATTATTTATAACATTACTTATTGCTTGTTGGTTAACAGATTTTAACGCCTCTTCTATTATTTTTGAGTCAACATTTTCAGAAGTTAAATCTTTAAGTGCTTCTTCAATGAGTTTTATAAATAATTCTTTATTTACCTCCTTTTGCAAGCCTTGGTCATTAATTGCTAAACCTAAATCTTTGAGGTTCATCCCTTTAACTTGTTCTGATAGGGTTGTAAATAACTCTTTTTTCCCCTCTTGTGAGGATTGTGCAATACTTTCTATTATATCTGAAATAGCTTTTCTTAGTTCTGGATAGTCAGTGTCAAAAAACATACTATTGCTAGATTCCATATTCAGCTTCGTTGATTATAAATATGCCTAATTATACATACTAATCATTAATTATATTATAATTGATATAACATACCCCTTTCCAAATATAGAATTTGTATTAAAATATCTAGATTATATGAAATCAAGGTACTTTATGGGTGAAAAAAAATTAAAAGCTGCTGTGGTCTTATCAGGGTGTGGTCACCTTGACGGTGTAGAGGTAAGAGAAGCGGTTTTAAGTTTGCTTGTGCTTGATCAGCAGGAAGTGGATGTTAAATGCTTTGCACCTGATATCAATATCACACAAGTTATGAATCATAGAACAAAAGAGGCAACAAAAGAAAAAAGGAATGTACTTGTGGAAGCAGCAAGAATCGCAAGAGGCGAAATATATGACTTAAAAGAAGCCAAAGCTGAAAATTTTGACATGCTAGTTGTACCTGGTGGATACGGGGTTGCGAAAAATTTATCTGACTTAGCTGAAAGTAAAGACATGGTGACAGTAATGCCTGAATTTGAAAGATTAGTTTCAGAATTTTTTGTTACAAAAAAGCCAATAGGAGCGATATGCATATCTCCAGCCATCATTGTTTCAATTTTAAGTAGCAAGATAGGTAAAGAAGAAAGTAAGGTTAAGGTAACTATAGGAGATGACAGAGAACAGTTGATAGAAAGGCTTGGCGGCGAGCACATAAAATGCGATACAGAGTTATCAATAGAAGACGAAGAACATAATGTATTTTCCTGTTCTGCTTATATGCGTAGCGACGAAAGTACATACTCTGTATATCAAGGGATAAAGCATATGATTGACAGCATGGTAAAAAAGATTAACAAAAAAACTAAACAGCCATTCCTCTAAGATATAGTAATTTAGACTTCCTTACACAATTAACTGTTGAATTTTACATTCTTAGCTGTATTATAGCTAAAGTGCTCTAGGTTTACTGACTATAACGGTATGGCGTAGGGCTTTAGCTCTTTTTTTATAAACGTAAGGTGTTTTATATGTCAGACCTTTTCTATATTGAAACTACGTGTTGTGTGGACGGTCAGTGTGATGTCTATACAGGGGAAGTGAGTTTTAATGATGTCATGTTAGGCAAGTTCAGTCTAAATTCGTGCAGCGGGAAAGAAGCTATGATAAATCTAGACATTATTACATTCGATATTAATATCGCTATTGATGGTCAAAATGGAAAGACAATAAAAAAAGACCTTAAAGGTCTTGAATTTGTAACTAAAGATGATGGTTCTTGGTATATTAATAAGGATTTTGGTGATGATAAATTTGAAGTTGTAGTAAAGCAATCATAATTTTACATCTCAGGTGTAACATTTAGTATAGGCGCTATTCTATTTATAATGTTCTTTACTATAGGCGCAGCAATTATTCCTCCGGTATGGTGCATCCCTTGAGGCTCATCAATAGCAATTAGCACTATGTACCTTGGGTCAAGCATAGTTAGCACTCCTATAAATGATGCTATGTTTGCATCTTTGCTATATTTACCATCTACAACTTTTTCCGCCGATCCAGTTTTTCCTCCTATTGAATATGCCTTTATTTTTGCTTTTCTGCCAGTGCCATCTGTTACTGCTGCACGTAATAATTTTCTCATTTCCCTGGAAGTTCTTCTTGAGATAATTTGCTCTCCTATACTTCTTTTATTCAACATCAAGGTTGCGTTATGAAATATCCCATTGTTGATTAATGCTGCTGCAGTTTGTGCAAGATGTATAGGAGTTACAGCTATGCCATAACCATAAGATGCTGTTATTAAAGTGTTTTCACTCCATTTATCCGGGATTATCGGTGTGGATTTTTCTGGTATTTCTATTTTCAAAGGAGAAAATAGCTTCATAGCTTTAAAGTATTCTACCTGTTTTTCAATACCTAGTTTGACTGCAATTTTTGCTGCACCAATGTTGGATGATTTTACAAATATATCTTGCACAGTAATTTTTGGAATTTTAGATTTATGAAAATCCTGAATTTTATACTTTCCAATGGTGATTGGTGTTGATACGTCATATAAATCGCTAGTTTTTGTAGCGTTCGCATCAAGCGCTGCGGCTATTGTAAAGTATTTTAATACCGACCCCATCTCATATACCCCAAGACTGGCGCGATTAAACTTTTGTACGTCTTCTGCCTTATTCTGTAAGTTGGGATTAAAATCAGGTAGGCTGACCATCGAGATAACTTCACTATTTCTCACATTTAAAACAATTCCTACTCCGCCAAGTGCCTGATATCTGCTTACAGCTTTAGTTAGCTCTTCATGCACTATGCTTTGCACTCGTGTATCTAAGGATAGTATTATGGGCTTTTCTTGCTCATTATTTTTACTTATATATGCCTCAACTCCTGCAATACCGTTGCCATCTATGTCAGTGTAACCAAGCACGTGTGAAAATAAATTACTGTGAGGATATATACGCTTTATGTCGTCATAAAAATTTACTCCTGGTACACCAGCGTTTTTGATCGCTAGTAATTCTTTTGGAGTCAAGTGCCGCTTTATCCAAGCAAATTTCTTTTCTGAAGTAAGTACTCTATATAAGTTCTTGTATTCGAGGTCATGCAAAGTAGAACACAGTTGTGCTGCTATACTTTCCGGATTCTTTACTTTGGTTGCATCTATATATAGTGATGTTGTGGGCACATTTGTTGCTATTACCACTCCATTTCTATCTAAAATATCAGGTTGTTTATGTACTATATTATCTTTTCTAAAATTTTCTGAAGTAGTAGGTTGATCAAATGTTAAAGAGAATATGCGAAAAATAATTATTATATAAAATATAAATAATGGTACTATAAAACACAGTGAGCGGAGCTTATTTTTAAGTAATGCTTGCATATTTACTTGATTTGACAAAAATGGAAATTATCTTAGCTGAGCCGCGAGGTTTTTGTGCCGGGGTAAAAAGAGCTGTGGACATATTAGCTATTACTTTAGAAAAATACAAAAACGAGCGCCAAGTTTATGTGCTACACGAAATTGTTCACAATAAATATATAGTAGAGGACTTTAAGAAACAAGGAGTGGTTTTTGTAAGCAGTATCGAGGAAATTGAAGATAATGAAGGAATACTGATCTTCAGCGCGCACGGAGTATCAAAAAATATAGAAGATGAGGCAAAAAGAAAGGGTATTCAAGTGATTGATGCAACATGTCCTTTAGTCAACAAAGTGCATAAAGAAGCAAAAAGGTATGAAAACAGTGGTAAAGAATTAATTCTCATTGGGCATGAAAACCATCCAGAAGTTAAGGGAATTAGGGGAAGAGTAAACAATCCTATCACTTTAGTGCAAACTTTGCAGGATGTATATGATTTAAAGGTTAAAGATCCAGATAATTTGTCTTATGTTACACAAACTACGTTAAGCATCGACGATACCCGTGACATTATTGCTGCCTTGAAATTAAGGTTTCCAGGCATAACAGGTCCAGATTTAAAGGACATATGCTATGCAACGCAAAACAGACAAAATGCTGTTAAAAAGCTAGCTGAAATTGTAGACATGGTATTAGTTGTAGGAAGTAAAAATAGCTCAAATTCAAACCGCTTATTAGATCTGTGCACTGCCAGAGGAAAAAGAGCCTACTTGATTGATAATTACAGCTGTGTGAATAAAAGCTGGTTTCAGGGCGTAGAAAAGATAGGAATCACCGCAGGTGCTTCCGCTCCTGACATATTAGTTGATGAATTAATAGACTACCTAAAAGTAAACCTGAGTGTAAAAATTTCAGTTATGCCAGGTGGTATTACTGAAAATGTTCAGTTTAAAATACCGAATCTGGTTTAAAACACAACTTATCTACTAAACTTCTCTTGAAATCACACAAACCAGCATCTATAGCTAAGACGTCATACCGCGATTCATTAGACTTCTTGCATAACCATATAACAAACTTTTATTGGGAATAGAAACGAAAAAACTTGCTTGACAAACTCCGCCAGCCCCCTTATCATGAAACTGAAGCTATTGTATTTGCTTTCGCCAATCTGCAGATTAAAAG
>NZ_CACTIU010000051.1:0-9633 GCF_902713635.1 Wolbachia endosymbiont of Cardiocondyla obscurior
CTGGAATGAAAAAGATTTAGTAGCTTACGAAGAAAGAATAATGGATCTACGCAAAGAAGAAGCCATTCTTGAATACAGACTTGACCTTGCTACTGAAAAAGGCATCCAAATTGGCGAAGAAAGAGGCATCAAAATTGGTAAAGAGGAAGGGAAAATTGAAGGGAAAATTGAAGTCGCAAAAGCAATGCTGGCTAATAATGTTGATGTCAACACTATTGTCAAGTTTACTGGCCTTTCTATTAGTGAGATTGAAGAATTAAGTGTGAACGGTACAGAGTAATTTCAAAGTGCATTTGCAATTGGACTGGCTGAATGGATACATTTAATGGGAGTCCCATTTCACGGTGTTCAAATCTACTCCTTCTTGTACCATCTCCCAAAGTGGGCTCATTTCTCTCAGTCGGCCAACATTTTTAGCAACAAGATCTGCTGCATACAAAACTTCTTCTTTAGTTGTAAATCGGCCTAGGCCAAATCTAATTGATGAATGCTCAAGGTCATGGCCATTATTTAGCGACCGTACTACATAGGAAGGCTCAAGAGACGCAGACGTGCACGCAGAACCAGAACTTACTGCTAAATCCTTGATTGCCATGATGAGAGACTCACCCTCAACATAGGGAAAGCTCAAGTTTAGGTTGCCAGGAATTCTATTTTCATAATCACCATTTAAAACGATATCAGGAAACGCTTCTTTTATCTTGTTATACAAAATATCCCTTAATTCTTCCACTCTAGTTGTTTCTTTTTTCATTTCTTCTTTAGCAATACGTGCCGCTTCACCAAAACCAACTGCAAGAGGTGTTGGAACTGTTCCAGAACGCATGCCTCTTTCCTGTCCACCACCACTAATTAGTGGTATCAGCCTAACACGAGGATTCTTTCTACGTACATATAATGCACCTATTCCCATAGGTCCATAAATTTTGTGGCTAGAGAGACTCATAAGATCAATGCACATCTCATTAACATCAATTGGAACTTTTCCAAAGCTTTGAGCTGCATCTGTGTGGAAAAATATATTACGCTTCCTGCATATTTCACCAATCTCCTTTACAGGCTGAATTACTCCGATTTCATTATTTACCATCATCACTGAAACCAGGATTGTTTTATCAGTAATTGCTTCCTCAAGCTTTGATAAATCTATAATTCCGTTTTGCTTAACAGGCAAATATGTAACTTTAAAGCCTTCATTTTCCAGATGCCGACAAGAATCCAGAACACACTTATGCTCCGTGCAGACAGTTATTATATGATTTCCTTTATTTTTATAAAAGTGAGCAACACCCTTGATTGCCGTATTATTTGACTCAGTTGCACCTGAGGTAAAGATAATTTCTTTGCTATCTGCGTTCACCAGATCAGCGATATGTTTCCTTGCTTTTTCCACTGCTTCTTCAGCAGTCCAACCAAATGAATGGCTGCGAGAGTGTGCATTACTGAACTCACCAAAGTAAGGTATCATCACCTCTAAAACACGGGGATCTACTTTAGTAGTAGATTGATAATCAAGAAATATTGGTAATTTTATTTTAGCATCGTGTATTTTTTTACTTTCAACATTCATAAAGCTACCACGGAGACAAAATTTACAATTATTTTATAGCATTAAAACTTAATTTTTTCAAGATATAATCTTGCATCAAGTACAAAAGTGTCATCCAAGTAGCTGACACATAACTGTACGAACATTTATTTGCGAAAGCAGTGTGTTAAATGTTATAGCCAGTTTTGCCTCAAACACAAAGGCAGTGCCCAGACACTGGGATGACACCCTATTGGTGGCAATTGCTTCCAAATCATAATGTTTGTACAGCTGTGCGCCGTGCGCTGGAATCCGTTTTAGCCCTTATCTATATCTCAGTTCCACCAACAGTTATTGCGTCGACTTTGAGTGTCGGCTGACCAACTCCAACGGGCACATTTTGTCCATCTTTCGAGCATGTGCCAACACCAGGATCTAACTTTAAGTCATTACCAACCATAGATACTTTTTTCAACACTGTTGGACCGTCACCAATTAGTGTTGCTCCTTTTACTGGCTGTGTAATTTTGCCATTTTCTATTAGGTAAGCTTCCGAAGATGAAAAAACAAATTTTCCTGACGTTATATCAACCTGCCCACCACCGAAATTTACTGCATATAGACCTTTCTTTACGCTAGATATTATTTCCTTCGGTGTATACTTTCCGGGCAACATATAGGTGTTTGTCATGCGCGGCATAATAACTTCTTTATAACTTTCTCTTCTACCATTACCAGTTGGGCTTACACCCATGAGTTTAGCGTTCATATGATCCTGCATGTATCCTTTTAGGATCCCATCCTCTATCAATATATTATAACTGGGTGGAGTGCCTTCATCGTCTACGCTGATAGAGCCGCGCAAATTGGGCAGAGTTCCGTCATCAACTACTGTGATGTCACTAGCTGCTACTTGTTTACCCACAGAATTTGAAAATGCTGAGACTTTTTTGCGATTGAAGTCGCCCTCAAGTCCATGACCCACGGCTTCGTGTAACAATATTCCTGGCCAGCCTGGACCTAAAACGACTGTCATTTCTCCGGCTGGAGTTGGAATTGCTTCAAGATTTACCAGTGCTTGTTCTAACGCTTGGTTTGCAACTTCTTTCCACTTTTTCTCAGAAATAAACTTACTATAAGAGTCCCTTCCACCATGCCCTGCAGAACCTCTTTCGGTACGGCCATCTTTTTCTACAATGACTAGCACATTAAAACGTACCAGAGGCCTGATATCGCTTAATCTGTGATCACCCTTTATTATTTGTACAACTTGCCATTCTCCACTTAGAGTTATTTTTACTTGCTTCACGCAGTTATTTTTGGACCTTACATACTCATTAACCTCATTGAGTAGCTTAATCTTTGAATTCAGATCCATTTCATTTATAGGGTTAATCCTCGAATATAGGCTTTTTGTCTCTTCGTTTAAATTTATTGAATTTGTCTTGTTTAAAGACACTGAGCTTTTTACCATAGAAGCAGCATTACTAATTTCTTTTTCGCTGATCTCAGAAGAACAAACGAAAGATGTACTATCTTCACAAAAAGACCTTAAACCAAATCCCCTTCTAGTATTCAAGTCCATGTGTTTTAATATGTTATCCTCAAAAACCAGGGACTCCGACTGGCAAAATTCTAGAAACAGCTCACCACCATCGCTATTGCTCAAAGCGTTATTGACTATTTTATATACGTTATTAATATTAACATTGTTTTGAGCAAAAAATATTTGATCTAGATTTGGCATTACCTTTGAACTAAAAATTGTTTAAGTATATTATTTAACTTTAACATAGTAAACTATAAAAAGCCCGGGTGGCGGAATTGGTAGACGCGCTAGCTTCAGGTGCTAGTAACTTTTTAAGTTGTGGAAGTTCAAGTCTTCTCTCGGGCACTCTTAGCTTCCATATTGCTTATTGAATTAATTAATGTTATAATATAACATATTAGGTAATATTTATGCTATGTATGGTGAAAAAGATAAGTTAGCCTACAGAAAGAAGGTACGAACTTACTCGAAACGCTTAGTTACTACACTATCTACTATCTCTTTCATTGGATACATAGCGGCATTGGTCTTGAATATTCCTGTCTTAAGTCTGTATTTTAGTATTGCCGGCACTATATTCAGTGCACTTTCGTTTGCTTTAAATATATGGTCACTAAATGATCATTCCCGACAACAGAATCTTAATAAGAAATCTGGCATAAAAAACACTCCAGGACAAAAAAAGTTAACAAAGATCTATCTTGATATAGCATCCAGTGCTTCATTTCTAATAGGAGGTATTGCATCTATGTCGCTTTTTGAGTCTTCTGTTATTTATTTTGTTTCTACGCCTTTTTTTATTCTAGGCTGTGTTATTATGGCAGCCAATATCGTTCAAACTATGATTAGTGAACCACAGACAAAAAACGTCCTTGAGAATCTCTCTTCAAATACTGCAAGAGTACAAGCTTAAGTATTAACTTATTTAACTTATACAGGAATATTAGCTATATAATTCCACTGAAGGAAGCCATTCAAAAGAGTTCGATGTAATTAGCGTCAAAAAAGTGTAAGCAGAAATTGTGGGCTTATTGGGGTAGGAGCGCTTAGTACTCCTACTTCCACATCAATTACTTGAATAATTGCTCAAGCTATCAAAATAAAAGTTTTTATTCAGTAATTTGTGTATAAAGGGTACTATTTTACTGGTAGTAAAATAAATCAGAATGAAGTCTATTTTATTAACGAGGCCTTTATTGGATTCGTTCAATACAAGAAATATATTGAGAAAGTATGGATACAAAGTTTATATAGAACCAGTATTCACAATAAAGTACTTAAATCCTGATATATCTGCACACGAATTTGACGTTGTAATATCCACAAGTAAAAACAGTGTAAAGGCTTTTAGTCAAATATGCAAAGTGGATGACTTTCCGATTATTACAGTTGGTAATTCAACCATGCAGGCTGCAAAAAATTTGGGATTTTCTGATATAATCTCAGCAGACAGCAACGTTGATGGTCTGATATCATTCATAAAAGCTCACTATTCAAGTGCAATAAAGTTCTTATATATAAGAGGACAAGAAGTATCATGTGACCTAAAAAAGAGATTATCTGAAGAAGATTTTAACGTAAGAGAAGTTGTACTCTATAAAACAATCATTAAAAGGAGTCTAACTAATAGGTGTAAAAATTTACTGTTGGATGGTAAAATTGGTAGTGTTGCTTTTTTTTCCTCACAGACAGCAAGGGTATTTTGTTCATTAGTTCTAAAAAGTGGGCTATCTCATGTGATGAATAATACAGTTGCATATACCATGAGTAAAAACATTGCTGATAGTTTAAAGTTAATCAAGTGGAAAAAAATTATAACATCGAGGTTGCCTACTGGGGAGAGTTTAATTGATATAATTAATAAGGATTGCTGATGCTAAAGATTGCAACTTGGAATGTAAACTCCATACGTAAAAGAGTTAACCAACTTTGTAGTTTTATAGTTGATAGTCAGATAGATATAGTTTTGCTGCAAGAGATAAAATGTACGGAAGAGCAATTTCCTTATGCGGAGATAGAAAAGTTAGGATATGAATATGCTATCTATGGACAAGTTGCAAGAAATGGCGTTTGTGTTTTATCTAAATATCCAATACTGGAAAAGTTTAAAATTGACATTGTAGAAGGTTATCAAGAAGCGCGTTATATAGAGTGCATAATAAAGCACAATAATCAGAAGGTAAGGGTGGGAAGTGTATACGTTCCAAACGGTCAAAGCCCGGACTCTCAAGCATTTGAATATAAACTCAAGTTTTTTGATAATCTATATGAAAGGATGAGCACTTTGTTAAAGAATGAAGAGTTAACTATTATAGCTGGCGATTATAATGTTGCACCGGATGAAATTGATGTCTTTGATTCAAACTTATTGAATGGCCAAGTGTGCTTTCATATAAAAGAACGTGAGAAGTTAAGAGCAATCTTGAATCTTGGGTTTAAAGATGCGTTTAGAATATCTCACCCAAATTTGCAACAATTCACTTGGTGGCATTATCAAGGCAATTCACTCAGAAATAATCAAGGAATGCGCATAGATTATATGCTGTTATCACCACAAGCTGTAGATAAATTGGAAACATGCTACATAGATGATAGATTGCGTAAGCTAGAAAATCCGTCTGACCATACTCCTGTTGTATGTGCTATAGAATAATAGTAGACCTCTTACACAACTCACTTTTGGCAAACTTAGGTAATCCCTGCTTGTTTGTTGCTTGTGTTTTCTTCCTTTCGTTCGTTTTCCTTTCTTGTCCAAGGTTGATCTTGCTGTTTGCTTTCTTCGTTTTCCCTGTTGTTTTCCTGGGAAATTTGCTCAGGAACAGGTTGTTGTTCACTCTTTTCTTTTCCTTGGGAAATTTGTTCAGAAACAGAAATGGGTTGCTCACTCCCTTTAGCCTTCTCGACTGGGGTTCCTAAAATTTTATTGATACCATCGCAAATTTTTTTATTCAATTTTGCTCTCTTTTCTGTATCATCTTTATCTTGTGAGCTAGGGTCATACAAAGTACCTTTTTTGTTATTTGAAAAAAGACTTTTGATTGTACTTACTTCAGTCCATACAAGGAGACCACCACTAATTGCTAATGCAATTGGGCCAGTGCCAAATATTAATGCTGAAAAAGCAAAAAGAGTAATAGGAAATAAAGATTTACGTAAGAACGTTTTTACCATCTCTTCATCACTAAGTGGTGGTTCATCTTCCTCTTTTTTGTCTTTACCTAAGAATGGTATTTTTTCTTTCACCCCATCCATAAAGGAGCCAGAAATATTTTTCGGGTCTATTTTGATCCCTCCAATTAGCAGCAGCGGCATTTCCAATACGAACTTTATGGATGAATCTTTAGCTTCTGTACCCCGTATATCAGCTACACACTTGGTTATTATTTGTCGTATTTTATCATCATTTAATTTCTCTTCTCTAGCTAAGCCTTGCTCCCTAATTTCTTTAAACACAGAAAGTAAAAACTGAGAAAAATTCTCTTCACTGAGTGGTTCTACATCTTCTAGCTTGACATTATTGAATATAGTTTGATTCTGACTTAGCATGAAAGCGAGTACTGCCTCGTCATCTTCCTTTAATTCTTTAGGTTGTACTTTGTTTTTTAGCAATTGTATAAAGGCATCATAGATTACCTGAGTAGGTAACTTTGGAGGTTTTGAACTTTTTACTTGTGTGCCTATCATGGCTGACCTATTTGCATTTGCTATGTTCTATTCTAACATATTTTTCGTATTAGTTCAAATGATTTATACTCCTAGAATTCACGATGTTTAAGTCATAATTAAGGGAATTTAGACCCCAGTTGTCGCCAACTTTTATTTCTACTTCAAGTGGTACAGAAATTTCTATTGCATTTTCCATTATATCTTTCATAAGTTTTGCTGTTTCTTGTACCTTTTCGTCTTCTACTTCAACCAGTAGTTCATCGTGAACCTGGAGGATTATTTTACCTACTTTTAATTGGTCAAAAAGCTGAATCGTCGCACGTTTTATTATATCAGCGGCGGTGCCTTGCAGTGGTGCGTTTATTGCTGCCCTTTCTGCAAATTGTCTTATATAAGGAATTGTATTGTTTATGTCTCTTACAAAGCATCTCCTGCCAAACAAAGTTTCTACATAACCATGCAATCTTGCGATAGACACTGCTTTTTCCATATAGGCCTTTATTTCTGGGTAACAGGAAAAATAGTAATTAATGTATTCAGCAGCTTCCGCAATGGTAATTCCAAGCCGTTTTGCAAGACCAAATGGGCTAATGCCATATATAATTCCAAAATTGATGGACTTTGCTTTGCGTCTTAATTGCTCATCTATTTCTTGCACTCCAAAAACTTGCCTAGCGGTGATCTCATGAATATCTTGTCCGTTTGCAAAAGCTTCTTTAAATGCTGCAACGTTTGCAACGTGTGCCAGGAGTCTTAACTCTATTTGTGAATAGTCAGCAGAAATTATCTTATGCCCTTTTGGCGCAATAAATGCTTGTCTGATGAGATTTCCCTCTTCGCTTCTGATAGGAATATTCTGTAAATTAGGATTGCTGGAGCTCAGCCTTCCAGTTGCAGTTGCAGTCGTTGAAAAGCTTGTGTGTATTCTACCATCAATGGAATCAACTTGCTTTATTAGCGCATCAGTGTAGGTGCCTTTTAATTTACTTAAATGTCGCCAATTTAGAATTTTACTTGCGATTTCTACCCCTTCTTCTTCGAGTGCCTCTAGAACTTCATAATTGGTGCTATACGATCCAGATTTTTTTGACTTTTTCTTTTTATTAAGCCCCATTTTGTTGAATAAAACATCACTTAATTGTTTTGGCGAAGCAATATTAAATCTTTCTCCTGCCAAATTATATATCTCATCTTCAAGCACGGCAATTACCTGCTGAAATTTATCGGACAGCTCCTGTAATTTTTGTATGTTCAGTAATATCCCATTTTTCTCCATATCAAATATTACTTTCATAAGTGGCTTATCGAAGCGCTCGTAAATTGTGAGCAATTTTTCCTGAAATAACCTTTGCTTTAGCTTTTCATGAATTGCTATTAAAGTTTTTGCCGAGAAAATTTCTGCATTTTCACTCAAATTATGCGCAACTATGTTTGGAATACTGTGATCGTGTTTTCCTGTATCCAAGCTATACGACATTATCATCAAATCATCAACTGAATCTAGCATCTTCTCTACTGTAGGGAAGATTTTCCTGATTTCTTTAATGTTATGTATTATTTTAAGCGCCCCATTTGAGAGTAAAGTTGAGTTAATTATAATGAGTGCATCTTGTATGCTGTCTTGCCCTATATAAAAAATATTACTTTTGCTATAAGATAAGGAAATTTTATTTAATAAGTTGTCTTCAAAGTGGCAATGAATTGCAATTTTGCCTTCATATCTACAATGCTCCAAAAATTTCTCTAACTCTTCACTACTATATTCTATTTTTTCTTCTGTGCTAGACCCACTATAGGAAAAAAGCTTTTCCACTTTCCCTATCAAGGAATTGAATTCATACTTCTTTAAAAAGGATAACAATTTCTCCATGTTTGGAGAATGGACTTCATATTTTGCAATATCATGTTGAAGGTCTACTTTTTCGCATAGTGATAAAAGTTCTCTTGAAATTAGTGCTTTTTCCTTATGTTCGGTAAGAATATTACGAATCCTCGTTTGCTCGATGTTATCAATGTTCTCTATAATATTATTCAATGAATCAAATTCATCTAATAATTTAGTGGCAGTTTTTGGGCCTATTCCTGGAACGCCTGGAATGTTATCAGATGCATCACCAGTTAGAGAAAATAAATCAAGAAGCTTGTGTGAGTTTACACCAAATTTTTCTACTATTTGTTTTTCATCTATGTATATATTTTTAATAGGATCAAATATTAGAATATTGTAATTCAAAAGCTGGAACAAATCTTTATCTGATGAAACGACTACCACTTTAAAGTCTTGGTGGTTGGCGTATTTTGCAGCTAGTGTTGCGATTATGTCATCTGCTTCATAACCTTCAATCTCTTCATAGCTGAGGTTAAAAGCTTCTACCGCTTCCCTCAGTATGGTAAACTGTGGAGTTAGATCCTCAGGAGGCGTTACTCTGTTCGCTTTGTACTCAGGATATAAATTGTGCCTAAAATTCTTTTTCCCTGCATCAAGTGCTATAGTTAAGTAGTCCGAATGGGCAATGTACTTAAGAACCATATTCAGAAAGCCATATACACCACCTATTGGCATTCCTGTTGTGGTAATTAAGTGAGGTAGTACATAGTAAGCTCTGAAAAGAAAACCATAGCCATCGATGATTGTGAAAGTTTTTTCTTTCATTGTAGATATTTATGCGTGCTTTTGATGGTCCACTATTTAGCTGAGAAAATCAAGTTTTTGTTTTTCTGCTTTTGAGCGTTGTAAGAGATTTTACCGAAAATAGCATTCATGATGGGGATGTACACATATGACCTTACCCAGAAAAAGTGGAGAGAAAGTTTGGAATGTTTTTTACAAAAAGAATGATGCATCAAATTGTTCTGGAATGCAATAGTTAATAGTGACGTTGTTTGTTAT
>NZ_CACTIU010000052.1:0-9611 GCF_902713635.1 Wolbachia endosymbiont of Cardiocondyla obscurior
CGAAAGCAAATACAATAGCTTCAGTTTCATGATAAGGGGGCTGGCGGAGTTTGTCAAGTAAGTTTTTTGTTTCTGCGAACTACCTAGATTAATATTATATAGAAAGTCTGCTGCCAATAAAGCCTAAACTTACCAAATACATTTCTGTAGATTCAGATCTACTTGACTTTGGTTTAAAGTATTTTACTGTTTTAAACATTTTTTTTAGCTCGTTACAAAAATCTTTATCAGATTCTCCTTGGAAAATTTTTACTACAAACGTGCCACCATGGCTCAAGAAATGCTTTGCAAAATTGAGCGCTGCCTCACATAAAAGCATAATTCTGATATGATCCAACGATTTTAAACCACAAGATTCGGGCGCCATGTCAGATAAAATTACATCAAATTTTTGATCCTTGAATTTTTCTCTTAAAATTTCAAACTCATTGATAATATCACATTGTATAAACTCTACTCCATTAATTGCGTTCATTGGTTTTATGTCAAGAGCAACCACATTTGCACCTTTCTGAGATGCAACTTGTGACCATCCACCAGGAGAAGCACCAAGATCAATAATTTTTTGCCCTTCTTGGAATAATTTAAATTTGTTATCCATTTCTACCAGCTTATATGCTGAGCGTGACCTATAACCATCCTTGCTAGTTTTTTGCACATACTGATCATTCAAATGACGATGTAGCCACCTTGTTGAAGATAGTTTTCTGCCTCTAGCCGTCTTTACTCTAGTTTTTATTGCTAATACCCTACTTATTATTGATTATATCTTTAAGCTCTTTTTCAACTACTTCTTTTACCAGTGCATGTAGATATTTATTCAGCCATTCTGAGAGCTGAGGTTTTAAAAGAGATATAACTAATTCTTCAACAGTAAGGTTCGCTTTTTTTTGTTGTTTATGCTGTAATTCGTTTTGCATTTTTCCAAGCAACGCTTTGATCTCTTCCATATTCTCTTTTAAAATTAGATGATCGTTATTTTGCGCTTGTAAGCCGCTATTACTCGCTTTGTTATTACTCATTTGGATATTATCGTACAAATAAATATCTTTTTTTTCTTCTGAATTGTAGCTATGGCCATTAAATTGGTTATTGTTGCAAGCCATTTCCTCACTTTGGTCATCATTATCAATGTCCTCTTTTTCATTATTTTCTTTTTTGCCATCTTCTTCTATTTCTTCTGGATACTCTTCCTCAAGGTATAGCACATCATCATTTTCATCCTTTATTTCTGCTTTATCGTTACTCGCGTTTTTACCCGATATAGCTTTTTTTATATCTTCTAGGATATCTTTTACAGATTGATTGCCTTGTTCATCATGCATAGTGCTAATACCATTAAATTTAGAGGTCTATACTATTTATCATAAAAAGCAAGTTGTAAACACTAATCACATAATTGCTTTTTGCTTCAACTAAGTCTGAACGTGCTTTAAATAATGCATCTTCAGTGTCCAAAAGGTCAGATGTACTCTTTAAATTTAAGTTTACTTCTTGCTCAACTCCTTCCAATGCTAGAGCTGCTGCTTTTTCCGCTTCTTGACTTGCTTTGATAATGGCCTTTGCTGTCAACACATTATTCCAAGCATTTACAACTGCTTGTTCTATATTTTTTACCGTTTCATAATAATCGTAGGTAGATTTTTTTGCATCCATTTTAGCTTTACTGACACCAAAAGCATTAACTCCTCTCTTAAAGATTGGAACATCAAGAGTAAAAACTACATGAACATTTTCTAATAGTTTGTCTACCTTCATACCATCCTCCCCAAAATTTTTGCTTGCACTTAGATTTAAAGAAGGAAGCCACTTGGAGCTTTCAGCAATCACTTCCATTCCGGCTGCTCTTTTTTGATAAACTGCTGCTTTTAGAGATAAATTATTGGTTTTTGCTAACTGTAAACATTCATTTAGCTCTGGAACAGAAGGTAGTTTATCATTAGCTTCAGAAAGGTCATCAGCATCTTCGCCAATCAAATGATAATAAGCAATATTTACCAACTTTAATTTACCTTCAGCATCAACTCTTTCGGATATAGAAGACGAAAATTTTGCTTTTGCTAACAAAACTTCAGCATTGGTTACCTCTCCAAGGGAAAAGCGTTTTTTCATAGCTGACAAATGTTCCAAAGAAACGCGTTCTTTATGTTCTCTGAGCTTTAATATTTCTGTCTTTTGTAAAACATTAACATATGCTTTCACAGCATTAAGTGCAAGCTCTTGTTTTAATTGCTGAAATCGCATCTTTTCTGCTTTGAGAAGATGGCTTGATCGACTGAATGTGGCAAAGGTACCACCGCCATCGATTAATTTCTGGCGCAATGTAAGTTTTTTTTCAGATGTATCAAGATTAAAGTTACTATCGAAATTGTATTGCAAATTAATGTCAGGTAAAAATCCAGCTAACCCAGAAGATTTATAGTGTTTTTCTGCGCTTTTATATTGGTAAAATTGAGACTTTATTTTTGAGCTATTTTTGATGGCTTTGCTTATCACTTCTCCCACATCGGTTGCATAGCAACTTATAGTATTAAAAATGATCGCAAGTGTGATAATCAATCGAAACATTCTAATTCCTATGCATATTGGTTGCGCAGCTCAATTACTAACATAAATTACTTTAATAATCAATAACTAATATTGTTGACACTATTGAGAAATTAAGTATATCATAGCTTACTATTGTTGGATCAAATAATGAAGACTTTTTTCTTAAAGGAGAAACAAATCAATAAAAAGTGGTTTGTCATAGATGCAGAAGGATTAGTGGTAGGGAGGCTTGCAGCATTTGTAGCGACACTATTACGTGGAAAGCATAAACCTGAGTATACACCTCATATGGATTGTGGCGATAATGTAATTATTATCAACGCAGAAAAGGTGCATTTCACCGGGAAGAAGCTTAAAGATAAAATTTACTATAAGCATACAGGTTATTCTGGTGGTTTGAAGAAAACTACTCCAGATAATATTTTAAATGGCAAATTTCCTGAGCGTGTAATAGAAATGGCAGTGAAAAGGATGCTTGATGATGGGCCTATGGCACGTAGACGCTTTGAAAATTTGTATGTTTATTCTGGTTCAGAGCATAAGCATCAAGGACAGCAACCTGAAAAGATAGATTTTGCCTCTTTGAATCGTAAAAATAAAAAGTAATGGAGTAAAAATGAAGAGTTCTACAATAAATAACAATGATTGGTCAGAAAAGACAATTAAATCAGCAGTTGATTCGCTTGGTCGTTTATATGCTACAGGCCGAAGAAAAGAATCTGTAGCAAGAGTATGGATAAAGCCGGGGAGTGGAAAATTTAGTGTTAACAAAAAAGGCGATCTAATTTCTTATTTTAAAAGAGAGTCAGTGTGCCAAATAGTAAAAATGCCATTTGTTGCAACTTCCACATTGGATAAATACGATGTATTTGCAACTGTAAAAGGTGGAGGGCTATCTGGTCAAGCAGGTGCTCTAGCTCATGGAATAAGCAGAGCTTTAAGTAGTGTAAGCCAAGATTTGCATTCTATACTACGTAATGGTGAGTTCTTAACTAGAGATTCACGTGTTGTTGAACGTAAGAAATATGGTCAACATAAAGCTCGGAAAAAGTGTCAATTTTCTAAGAGATAGTTATTTTATAGGGGTGTTTTTTTGTAAGTATTATACAAATATTTGCAAAAATGTATGATATCCTCTATTTTTGTGATGAATTTAGTTGACTATCGGTGTCAACATAATATGCTATTTATGTGATTTTTTCAATATTAAGGTAATTTATGAGTAAAGAAGATATAATAAAACAATTAAAGGAAGATTGTTCTAGTCAGAATATAGATATAACAAAATCTGATTTGAGCAAGATTCATGATGCGTTTATTAAAATAATAAAGAATGAGCTGCATGGGAAAGGTGAAATACGTTTGCATGGAATAGGAACATTTTCTACTGCTATCAGTCAGGAAAAACAATGTCGTAACCCCCAAAGTGGTGAGATCATGACTGTTCCTAAAAAGACAAGGGTAAAATTTAAAGCAAGCCAAACTCTTTTAAGTATTTTAAATGAGAAGGAAAAAGCAGCAGTTAGTTAGACATTGTCATTTTCATTGTTTTTACTACGCTGTGTAAGCCGTAAAATACAGCTTCGCTAATTAAATAGTGGCCTATGTTAAGAGCTGAGATGTGAGGTATTCTTGTCATCTTCTTAGCGTGTTTATAAGTTATGCCATGTCCTGCGTGGCATTCTATTCCTAATTTATTGACGTACTCTGCAGCATTAGTAATTAACTGTAACTTTTTTTCTGATGGATTATCACAGTAATCCCCTGTGTGAATTTCTATTATGTCAGGTTTTGTCCCTAGCTTTTCAAGATATTTTAGTTGATCAATATTTGGATCGATAAACAGTGAGACTTTTATGCTAGAGCTATGCATTTCCTCTATTATACTAGAAAGTTTACTGTGCATATTCACGATATCCAGGCCACCTTCGGTTGTTAATTCTTCTCTTTTTTCTGGTACTATACTAATCGAATAGGGTTTTACCTTTTTTGCTATTTCAAGCATTTCTTCCGTGGCTGCAATTTCAAGATTTAACTCAGTGCTAATGCTTTTTTTTAGGTTAAATACGTCTTCATCTCTAACATGCCTTCTATCTTCTCGTAAGTGTACAGTAATAAAGTCTGCTCCAGCGTCAATGGATATTTCTGCTGCTTTCAATGGATCTGGATAAGAAGTTCCGCGTGCGTTGCGGAGGGTTGCAACGTGATCGATATTAACACCTAGTTTCACAATCTACCTCAGAAATTATTTATAGATTATACATGTTATTAGGTTTTTTGCATAGTCATTGTTTGACCTTACCCAGAAAAAGTGGAGAGAAAGAAAAGAGTTTTTTTGGGTAAAATAAAATTTTGGAGGATTAGAAATGGTAAGAGAATATACAGCAGAATTCAAATTGGAAGCTGTTAAGCTGGCAAATGAACAAAGAAAGGTAGGTCAACCAGTTGCAAAAGTAGCAAGAGATCTAGGAATAAGGGATAGTGTATTAGGAAAATGGATGAAGAAATATAACGAAAAAAAGTCAGCGGCAAATGCATTTCCAGATGTAGCACCTTATGACAAAGAGAGGTTTGATTTACAAAGCAAGAGTAACAAGGGAAAGAGACATTTAAAAAAAAGCCCTGGCCAGTCAAAAAGAGTAAAATATTTTTTTATATAGTAACTGCTATAAAGTACAGGAATTATGTAGGATTTTCTGCTAGTGGCTACTATAAGTGGACCACAAGAAAAATAAGCAGTAGAGAATCAGCAAATAAAGAGCTACTCGAAGCTATTCAAAAAATATATCAAGTTTCTAAATGTAGATATGGAGCTCCTAAAATTCATGCTGAATTGAAGGCTTTGGGTAAAAGTTGCAATTTGAAAACGGTGCAAAGTATTATGCAGAAAAATGACATCAGGGCTATACTGAGAAGAAAGTTTAAAATTAAAAAACAACAAACAGATAATAGAGCTGTAGCTCCCAATATACTAGATCAAAACTTTATTGTTGATCAACCAAATAAAGTATGGGATTACTTACATCAAAACCAAGGAGGGATGGCTATATTTGGCAGCAATAATTCTCACGTATGGTAGTTAATGAGTAGTGCAATAAATAAACAATTGGTTATGAACTCTTTATTAATGGCCATTAATAGGCGTAAACCTGTTAAAAATCTACTATTACATAGTGATCAAGGTTCACAATATACTGCGCAAGGGTATCAATATCTCTTAGCTGTAAAGAATATAGATGAGTAATAAAGGCTGTTGTTACGACAATTCTGTTGCAGAAAGCTTCTTTAGCTCATTGAAAAGAGAAATACTTATTGATACTTCACAACACTCTGCTCAACAAACTAGAACTGCAATATTTGAATACATAGAAATTTTTTATAACAAACAACGTCACTATTAACTATTGCATTCCAGAACAATTTGATGCATCATTCTTTTTGTAAAAAACATTCCACACTTTCTCTCCACTTTTTCTGGGTAAGGTCAGTTGGATTTTCACCAATTGTATTCTAAACGCTTACTTGGCGCACCCATAACAAAAATGCCTGAAAAACGTTAATAATTATATACTATTATTAATAATTATTCAACCATATTTTAAGCTTACAATTTTGAGCTTAACTGACGCTTATGGATAGGGGCAACTCTATCACCCTGTGTTATGTTTATTTTCTAACGGACGCTGATTTTTGTATCGTAATTTCTTGCTATAAATTGGTTATATAAGAGCTGGCTTCTAAAATTTTATAACCCTAATTTGAATTAACAGACAGTAGAATCGAAAGATTATTACAAGGAGAAATCTACACAGATCGACCCTTTTGTGAATCTGCGTTTCTGCTTTCTTCAACTTGTTTTGCAAAAGATGTTTCCGGTTTCTGAAGTGGCTTAGCAATTTCACGCACAACGGCAATAACTGCTGTTAAAAACGTTTTTAACAATGCACCTAAAGCTCCACCAACTGCTTCCCTGCCATATATATGAGCTTGCTTTTCGTTACCGTCAGCAGTTTCCCCTGCCCTCCTTCTTGGATCCATCCTATGAGCAATCACCGAAAACAACACTCCCCTGATTGAAGACTTCACTTTTTCCTTTGCTTCGTGGACATCCCCATCTTTTGCTGTTTCATGTCCATGACTTAAGTGTTTAGCGTTCATTAGCTCCTTCTGTTGCTGGGCAAACATGCTACTTAACACTTCTTCTATCGCTTGCTTCCTTCTTTTCTCTCTAACTCTTTTCATAGATTCTGATTTATCGCGAGTATGCTTTGTGGTTTCAAATTCTGCATCAATATCTTCAGACGCAGCCTGACTATATAAAGTCTCTATGAGCCTGTCTATGCTTCGCTTTATTTGCATAGTCCTTTCGTAACTATCTAAATTGTCAATTCCTTCGTCGATCTGATTTAGAATATCCTCAAAAACTTTCAAATAGTCTTGAATATACTGTATTATGTATTGCTTATCTTCCTCTTTGTGTTGCTCTTCTTGATTTTGCTGATTTTCATTTTCTAAACTTCTCTCTCTTTTATCATCGTTATTTTCTTCAATATTATCACCGTCTTCCTCGAAAAGGTCTTTGTCGTTCATGATTTTTTTTAATTTAGTTAAAATTCTCACCAGTTACTATTGTATATGAAAAAATTAAATTAACATTAATGAAAAGCGTTTACAACTTCAGCACTGGCTAAAACGACAGTAAAACTGTCAAAAGTAACAGGATCATAATATCTCTCATACAGTTCAACTGAACATCGTAATCTGATCTTTTCTTTAGCATTAAAACTAATTTCATAATCATTATTAGAGTTTAGCATAGCAGAATTACGTAATAATTCATCAGCTAATACAGAGTCTAAAATTCCATTAATTTTTATCGTAATATGTCTGCTTCCAGCAGAGTCCAATACTTTTCTCCAGCCAAAAGAAGAAATATCTCTCACCTCTTCTCTGTTATTACGCAAAGTAAACCTTAGGTTTCTTATATTATTTAACACAATAAAATTATTGTCATGATCTTTAATTTTTAGCTGTAATTTGCTCATTATCACCTCCTTTTATTAAAATATCAAAATTAATTGTTGAATGTAAAATTTCATCGTGCTGATCCATAGCACAATTACTTTCTAAAATGGCCTCATTATTAAAACCTTCAATGCTCTTAAGTATCAAGTTAATATGCCTTATAATGGCAAACATACTGTCTATATGATAAGTATATATGTCGCATGAAAATCTTGCCTTTGTAGCAAAATTGGACAGCATATGCAGGTTGCTATAATTCACTGCGCGCAATCTCAAGTAAGGAATGGTGACCTGTTTAGGTAAGTAGTCATAAATGTTAGTAACATATTTCCTTAAATCAGAATTTGCTTTTAGTGCTGCATAAATGCTACTGTACAACTCGTTTATAGCTTGAATTTTTTTCATGATTAACCCTCAAAAGATATATAGAAACTCGTCATCCCGCTGCTTGTTAGCGGGATCTATCCGTAACGGTATGACGTAGTAGCCCAGTTTGAATGACCAGAAAGAGCTACAAAACAACCTTTGGTTCGCGAAACGGAGAATATACCTTCTTCACTTCAGACAAATGGCTACTTACCTCCGATTCACGATTTTTGTAAAGAGCAGAAACATGCCGCATAATACCTAGTTTTATCTGCTCAGGAACATTGTCATAACCAGCTTCGTATACAACATCAACTCTTATTGCATTCAAACAATTGAAAAACTCAACGTAGCCCCCTACATCACTAAAATAATACTTAAGTGTTCTCTTCTCTTGATTTTTAGACATCATTGCAGTAGCCAATACTATCTTACTCACAGGGCCATAGCTTAAATAGATCCTACGAGGTACATAATCTTCATATGAAACTTGCCATGTTTGTTTCACCAGTGACTTTTCCATATGCCACTCAGCATAATCAGTAGCCATAAAAATTAGATCTGAAATCAACTTATCATCCTGGTCGTTCTCAATGCGTAAAAAAGATTTAACCTCTTCTAAAGTAACCGGAAAAGATTTAAGCTTAGATTTACGTTGCACAGATATTCTTGGTGAAGTAGATCTTATTGACATAATAACCCTCCTTTTTGATATAGCTAGAATAAGTAAGGTTTACCTCGTGACAGCGTGGGGCAAATCTTACTTACTTTAGCTATGCAGCTTGCATGCAACATTAAGTTAAATTGGCGCAGCAACAACTCTGAGTGCTTTATCGTATGAATATATTAAGAAGAGAACGTATTAAAGCTGTTTCTCCTTTTTTGTTGATAAAATTTGAACTTATAGCATATTCAACTAGGCTGGATTTTAGTAGATTGACATTTTGAGAATGAATATTATTGAAGGTGGAGTTTAACTCTTTAGCAAGCAGACTGCGAAATTTTTGCACACTGTCATATGCGATGTTCTCAAGTTCATGTGCAAATTTATCTTGAGCTATAGTTGTTATATCTTCAATTTCCTTATTAAACTCCTCTAGCTTTTTTTCGTTATTTTTAAAATTTTTCGTAAAAGTTTTCATATCAATTAAACTCAACTACTTTTATAATTATAATGATAATGAAAAACTACCGAAGTAAAAAATTCACACTGCTGTGTAACTTGCAAATATTTTTTACTAGATTCCAGCGTTACGCGCTGGAATGACATGGTATCCTGCTGCTCCTTTCTCGTCATGCCGCCGCGAACCGTCATACCGCGATTCATTCGCGGTATCTCAGCCGCTAGCACGTAGCGGACCGTCATACCGTCAAGGTATCTCTAGATCCCGCTAACAAGCAGCGGGATGACGATTGCCAGGGTGTCATGCAAGTAGCTCTGTACGAACATTATCTCCTGGGACAATGTTCGTACAGATGTAGGTGCTAAGCTTTACAAACACTATGTTGTGCTGAACCTTGAATATCCACTTCTTTCAATTCAGTGGTAGGTTTTGGTTCAGCGATGGGTTTTGATATTGCGTATGTAACGCAACTATAGTATTTTCTAAAATGAATGATAAATTTCCATTATGGTATTACCAACCAAAAGTTGTAAGTCTGTATATTTA